>JBGSKN010000083.1:0-4793 GCA_041741215.1 Erythrobacter sp.
CGCGCGGGCGGTGGCCCCGGCGGACCAACGTTCCGCCTGCCCGAGCGGCCCGGCGGCAAAAGCTGGCTTCCGGTGATTCTCGGCTCGGTCGCATTGATCTGGATCGCGGCAAGCAGCGTCCATTTCGTCCAGCCGGGCGAACAGGCGGTGGTCACGTGGCTCGGCGGAAAATATTCGGACACGATGGATTCGGGCACCAATTTCACCGCACCCTGGCCGATCAACATGGTCGTAAAGGAAAATGTGACGCAGATCCGCTCGGAAGAAATTCCCGGCACCAATACCGAAAAGCTGATCCTGACCGGCGATCAGAACCTGGTTGATCTGTCTTACGTCATACGTTGGAATATCTCGGACCTGACGCTTTACAAATATCAACTGGCCGATCCGCGCAACGCGCTGCTTGAAATCGGTGAGGCCGCCATGCGTGCGGCGGTGGCGCGCAAGAAACTCGACGAAGTTCTGACCGGTGAAGGCCGCGCGGAAATCGAACAGACGGTGCGCGAACGGATGCAGTCGCGGCTTGATGCCTATCGTTCGGGGATTACCGTGCAGGGCGTTGAAATCAACAAGACCGACCCGCCCAGCCGCGTGGAAGAAGCGTTCAAGGACGTGTCGTCGGCGCAGCAGGATGCCGATGCCGCAGTCAACCGCGCGCAGGCGATCGCGCAGCAGGTATTGGCCAGGGCGCAGGGTGATGCGAGCGAATTCAACAATATCTATGCGGAATTTCGCCTCGCCCCCGAAGTGACCCGCCGCCGGCTATATTACGAGACCATGGAAGCTGTGCTGTCCAAAACCGACAAGACCATCGTCGAATCGGGCAATGTAACGCCCTATCTGCCGCTGCCCGAATTGCAGCGCCGGGCGAAGTCCGCAGCCCAGCCCGCGCAGCGCCAAGGGGAATGATGCCATGAATGCTGTGTTTCAGAACTACAAAGCAATCCTGATTGCCGTCATCGTCATTCTCGTGGCGTTGCTGTCGGCCGTGGTGATCGTGCCGGAAACCCATCAGGCGGTGGTGATCCGCACCGGTCAGCCCGACCGGGTGTTCAACCAGTTCCGGCCCGAAGTGCCCTATGGCCAGACCGGTGCTGGCATTCAGCTGCGCATCCCGTTTGTCGAACAGGTGCAGATGGTTGACCGTCGGGTGCTCGATCTCGACATGACCCGGCAACAGGTGCTCTCCAACGATCAGCAACGCCTGCAGGTCGATGCCTATGCCCGCTATCGGATCATCGATCCGGTGCGCATGGTTGAACGTGCCGGGACCGAGGAACAGCTGGAATCGCAGCTGGTGCCGATTCTCACCTCGGTATTGCGGCAGGAACTGGGACGGCGGCCGTTTTCGGCGCTTATCAATGCCGAGCGCGGAACCGCGATGGCCAATATCACCCGCACGCTTGATACGCAGGCGCGGCAATATGGCGCGCAGGTGCTCGACGTGCGGATCAAGGCGGCTGACCTTCCCGAAGGTCGCCCGCTCGACGCCGCCTTCACCCGGATGGAAACCGACCGGCAGGAAGAAGCCGCCACCATCCGCGCTGCCGGGCAACGCGATGCGCAGATCACCCAGGCCGAAGCCCAGGCGCAGGCCGCGCGCATCTATGCCGATGCTTACGGAAAAGACCCGGAATTCTACGATTTCTACCGCGCCATGCAGAGCTATCGCCAGACCTTCCTGGCAGGCGAAGGCAACAGCGCGATGGTGCTTTCGGACGACAGCGAATATTTCCGCCAGTTCAAGGGCAGGCGTTAGACCAACGGATGATCCAGCGCGCTGAACGTAGTGCGGCGTTCAATCGGCGTTCAGGCCCGAAAGGTGCATTTGGGGCAAGCTGGCCCGCTGATGGGCTGGCAGGTTTGGCAGTTTGAGGAACGCAGCGGCACCCGCACGCGTTCCTGCTTGATGATAAGGACCAAGAGGACGTGAAGAACGTGCGCTATGTATACGGACTGTCGAGCGCGCTGCTGGTAGGCGGCGCTGCGATATCATTGATCACCGGAACGCCGCTGGGCGCGCAGGTGGCCCAGAATGATGATGCCGTAATGGACCGGGTGGTGCCGGTTGAAGGCGCCCCGGTCAGCTTTGCCGATCTTACCGCGCAATTGCAGCCTGCGGTGGTCAATATTGCCACGCGCCAGCGGATCGAAGTGGCGAACAACCCGTTTGCCGGCACCCCGTTTGCCGATTTGTTCAACGGCCGTCAGGGCGGGGGCAACGGTCAACCGCAAACGCGTGAGGCGCAGTCGCTGGGGTCTGGCTTCATCATCTCGGCCGATGGGTTTGTGGTGACCAATAATCACGTTGTCTCACCCGATAGCCGCGCCAGGCTGGAATCGATCACCGTCACCCTGCCCGATGGCACCGAATACGAAGCAGAACTGGTCGGCGCCGATGCCGCGTCCGATCTTGCCGTGCTCAAGATCAAGGCCAGTCGCTCCTTCCCGTTCGTGACCTTTGGCGATTCCAGCGCGGCGCGCGTGGGTGACTGGGTCGTGGCAATTGGCAACCCGTTCGGCCTTGGCGGCACGGTGACCAGCGGGATCATTTCGGCGGTCTATCGCAACACCGGACAGGGCGGCGCCTATGACCGCTATCTCCAGACCGATGCCAGCATCAACCGCGGCAATTCGGGCGGGCCGTTGTTCGATATGCGCGGCAATGTGATCGGCATCAATAATGCGATCTTCTCGCCATCGGGCGGCAGCGTCGGCATCGGCTTTGCCATCCCCGCTGAAATCGCCGCGCCGATTGTCGACCAGCTGAAAGCCGGACGCGAAATTCAGCGCGGATACCTCGGCGTGGGCCTCCAGCCGATCGATGAAGACTTTGCCGCATCGCTTGGCCTGCCCAAACGGCGCGGGGAACTGGTGCAGACCGTGCAGGATGATAGCCCGGCAGCGCGCGCGGGGTTAAAGCCCGGCGACATCGTCACCAAGGTCAACGGCAAGGACGTGACCGGCGATCAGACCGTATCATTCCTGGTCGCCAACCTTGAACCGGGCGCGCAGGTGCCGGTCGAATTGCTGCGCGATGGCCAACGCCTCGCGTTCAACGTCACGCTGGGCAAACGCCCGAGCGAGGCGGAATTGCAGCAGCAGACCCAGACTTTCGACCCCGATGCGGAAGAACCGATGGCACCGGGAGCCTCGAACGAGACAATCGAACGCAAGCTCGGCTTGCAGGTGATGCCGATGACTGCGGCGATTGCCCGCTCGCTTGGGGTTCCGGCCGATACGCAGGGCGTGGTGATTGCGGCGGTTGATCCCAATGCCGACGCGGCGCGCAAGGGCCTGCGCCGCGGCGACATCGTCCTGTCGGCCAATTACCAGGCGGTTGCCTCGGTCGAAGCGCTGGCAGAGCAGGTCAAGGCTGCCGAGACCGATGGGCGCGAGGCGATTCTGCTGCGCGTCCAGCGCCGCACCCAGCCTCCGGCCTTCTTCCCGATCCGTCTGCGCTGATCGGTTGAAATCGCCAACCCACAAAGGGCGCCGGGAGCAATTCCGGCGCCCTTTGTTGTATCATTACTCAGGCGGCGGGCGGCGCGGAGGCGATGGCTGCGGGCGCGGGATTTCGCCGCCGGTGGCTTCTTCAAGGAAATCCTGGCTCGCCGCCGGGGGCGCCGCAATCCCGCGCTCACCTTCCACTGCGAACGGGCTTTGCGCAGGATCCCGTCGACCCGGCTCGATCAGATTGCCCTGTTCATCGATGTAGTAATAATCTTCAGGCTCGCCAAACAGCGCCTCTTCATCGGGTTCCAGCTGCCATTCGGGCAGTTCGAGCGTGGTGTCGAACTCCTCGACCGGGCGATCCTTGACCGCATAGCGCATATAGGCGGCAAATGCCTGCGCGGGCGCGCGTCCGCCTTGCAGGCCCGGAACCGGCTTGGCATCATCGCGGCCCATCCACACGCCGGTGGTGATCCCGCTGGAAAAGCCGATGAACCAGCCATCCTTGTTTGAACTGGTGGTGCCGGTCTTGCCCGCCACCGGCCGCCCGATCTGCGCCGCGCGCCCGGTGCCGGTCTGCACCGCCGCTTGCAGCAGATCAGTCGCCCCGGCGATCACGTAATCGGGCACCTGCTGGGCCTGACGCGGCGCTTCGCGGCGATACAGCACGTCGCCGCTCGCGCCTGTGACCTTGGTGATGCCATAGGGCTGAACCGGCGCGCCTTTGGCCGAAATCGCGGCAAAGGCCTGCGTCATTTCGATCACCCGCACTTCGGACGATCCCAGCACCATCGAAGGAAAAGTGGCAATATCCGAGGTGATCCCGAACCGCCGCGCCATTGACGCAACCGTGCCAAACCCGACTTCGTTGCCCAATTGGGCTGCGACCGTGTTGATCGAAAAGGCAAAGGCGGTGCGCAGATCGGTTTCCCCGACATTGCGGCCATTGGAATTGCGCGGGCTCCACCCGTCGATCGTCACCGGGGTATCGACCACCTTGTCTTCAGGTGTGTAGCCCGCTTCCAGCGCGGCGAGATAGACGAACAGCTTCCACGATGACCCCGGCTGGCGCATCGCAGTGGTGGCGCGGTTGAAATTGCTGGCGACGTAATCGGTCCCGCCGACCAGCGCTTCAATTCGCTTTATTTTTGAATTCATTTCGTCGTTTTTTTTGTTTTGAACGCTTTATTTCAAATAAACAAAAAAAACAAAAAAAGAACTTAAAAAAAAATTCAAAACTTTGAAATGAGATTTTGATATATAAAAGAATAACGAAAAAAAATATATGAGTATTTCTGAAAAATCAACTGAGGAATTCAATCGCTGGGGAGAATTATTAA
>JBGSKN010000084.1:0-8124 GCA_041741215.1 Erythrobacter sp.
CGCGCCTGGCTGCGCTGGGAAGGGCCGCTGGGCCTGGGCGCGCGGCAGGCCAGCCGCCCGCTCGATCAGGGGGTGCGCATCTGGCCCGATCTGTCGCCAGTGCGCTCGCCTGAATTGCAGGCCTTTCTGCGCAACGCTCAACTGGGCCTGATCGCGCGGCGGATTCGCGGCGAAGGCACCCAGTTCGAGGCTCTGTCGGAATACGAACCCGGCATGGACCGCCGCCGGATCGACTGGAAAGCCAGCGCGCGCCACACCCGCCTCTTCGCGCGTGAGAATGAAAGCGAACGCAACAACCAGATCGTGTTCGCGTTCGATTGCGGGCAGGCGATGTGCGAGCCGGTGGACGGGTTGCCCCGGATCGACCGGGCGGTGTCCGCCGCGCTGACCTGCGCCTATATTGTGCTGAAGGGCGGGGACAAATGCGCGCTTTTCGGCTTTGCGCAAACTCCGCAGATCATGACCCCATTCATCGGCGATGCCCGCGCCTTCCACCGCCTGCAAAGCGCGGCGGCGGGGCTGGATTATCAGGCGGTCGAACCCAATTTCACCCTCGCGCTGGCAACCCTTGCATCAAAGCTCAAACGCCGTTCGCTGGTGGTGCTGTTTTCCGATTTCACCGATCCCACCTCGGCAGAACTGATGGTTGAAAGTCTGGGGCGGCTGGTGGACAAGCATCTGGTGCTGTTCGTCACCATCACCGACAGCGAAATCGAACGGTTGGTCGCCGCGCCGCCGTCTGACATCGCCACACTCGCCCGCAGCGTCACCGCCGATACGCTGGTGCAGCAGCGCAAGCTGGTATTGCAGCGATTGCGGCGGATGGGGATCGACGTGATCGAAGCCCCGTGGGACACCATCGGCCCGCGCCTGATCGACCGTTATTTCGCGATTCGCGCCAGCGAGGCTATCGGATGAGGGGACGGGGAAGCGGCGGATGAAAGCACCGCGTATCTCTTCATGGTTTGGCCGCGGCACCATCGCCGCGCCCCCCGATATTGCCAGCGCGACGCTGCGTTCGGACCGGTTCCGGCTGGAACGTGAAGGCGAATGGCGACGGCTGGAGGCGATCATCAACCGGATGGAGCGCGGCGGGTTGCGGCGCATACCCGATGCTGATCTGCTGGCACTGCCCACGCTTTACCGCACCGCTGCATCCAGCCTTGCGGTGGCGCGCGAAACCTCGCTTGATGCGGCAACGCTCGCCTATCTCGAAGCGCTGGTGCAGCGCGCGTGGTTTCAGGTTTACGGCCCGCGTCAGGGGTTTGCCCGCTGGCTGCGCGACTTCCTGCTCGGCGGATGGAGCCGCGCGGTGCGTGAAATCTGGCTCGATATCTGCATCGCGCTGTTCGTGATGGTGTCGGGAACGCTGGTCGGCTGGCTGCTGGTTTCGCAGAACGAGGATTGGTATTACCGGCTGGTGCCCGGCGGGCTGGCCGATGCCCGCGTGCCCGGTGCCAGCCGCGAACAATTGCTGGCAACGCTGGGGCCCGAAGAAAGCGCGATGGGCCTGTCCTCCTTCGCCGCGCAGCTGTTCAGCAATAATTCCGCCGTTTCCATCCTCGCCTTTGCGCTGGGATTTGCATTCGGCATCCCGTCGCTGATGCTGCTGGTGCACAACACCGCGATGCTGGGTGCATTATTGTGGCTGTTTGCGGGGCAAGGCCTGCTGGTGGATCTGGCGGCATGGCTCAGCGTGCACGGAACCACCGAATTGCTGGGCATTCTGCTGGCAGGCGCGGCGGGGCTGCATATCGGGCGGACGATGGCGTTTCCCGGCACCCGCCCGGTGCTTGACGCCGCAGCCGAAGCCGGACGGCGCGGCGCGGTGGTGATGGTGGGCGTGGTGATCATGATGATCGTCGCCGCCTTCCTCGAAGCTTTCCCGCGCCAATTGGTCGAGGCGACATCCGGCCGCTTCGTCATCGGGGGGGCGATGCTGGTCTTCTGGCTATCCTATTTCGTCCTCTACCGCCCGCGCCGCATCACCCGGAGCGCGGCGTGAACAGCGCCGCCCGCGCCCCCGTCAGCGATAAGCGCGCGCGCACGCTGGTGACGCCCGAAGGGATCGTGCTGCCGATCAGGCTGGCATCGCGCGGCAGCAGGGCGGGCGCGCTGATCCTTGATGTGATGATCATCACATTCGGGCTGCTGGCGTTCTACCTTGCGCTGTTCTGGATTGAAGACGGGCTGGTGGAAGGGACACGCTTGGATCCGGCCGCCGCGCCGCGCGGGGCTCAGGAGTTCATGCAGATCCTGCTGGCGCTGATCGGCTTTTTCACGTGGTACGGGTATTTTCTGGTGCAGGAACTGGGGCCGCGCGGGGCGACGCTGGGCAAACGCATCACCGGCATCCGCGTGGCCGCGCGCGGCGGCAGGCTGACCCCCGAAGCGGTGATCGCCCGCAATCTGCTGCGCGATATCGAGATATTCTATCCGCTGATCGCGCTGCTGGTGCTGGCGGTGATGAGCCAGACGGGCGAGGATAGCGGCCCGCTCGGCTGGGTGATGACCGCGTGGTTTGCGCTGTTCCTGCTGTTCCCTTTCTTCAACCGCGATGCCCTGCGCGCGGGCGACATCATCGCGGGCACCTGGGTGGTTGAACGCCCGCGCGCCAAACTGCCCGCCGTGCTGAGCGCCCACAGCGCATCGGCAGAACGCGGAGCAAGCGCCATCACCGGCGCGCGCTATGGCTTTGGTGAGGCGGAATTGTCAGTCTATGGCGAGAAGGAATTGCAAACGCTCGAACGGCTGCTGCGCGACGCACAGCCCGATGCATTGGCAGCGGTTCACACCGCCATTTGCCGCAAGATCGGGTGGGATCCGGGCGCAGGCGATGAACGGGCTTTTCTTGAAGCCTTCTATGCGCAATTGCGCGCCAGGCTCGAAGGCGAAATGCGCTTCGGCAAACGGAAAGCGGACAAGTTCTCATGATGATCGACAGGCGATTTTTCATCGGCGGCACGCTGGCGCTGGGCGTGGGGGCCTGCATCCCGCCCGACCAAAGCCCGACCGGCCGGCTGGCAGCTGAATTGCGGCTGATCGAGGCGGCGGCTGGCGGCACGCTGGGCGCGGAGATTTACAATACGCAAAGCGGAATGTCGGTCGGGATCAACCGCGACCGGCGGTTCGGCCATGCCTCGTCCTTCAAACTCTCGCTCGCGGCGCTGCTGCTCCAGCGTCATGCGGCGGGAACGATTGATGCAGACCGGCTGGTGACGTGGGGCGAAGCGGACATGATCGCCCACGCGCCCTTCACCCGCGAACGGATCGGCAGCGGCGCAACCTTGCGCGAATTGGCGCGGGCGACGCAGATCACATCGGACAATCCGGCGGCCAATATCCTGCTGCGCGAACTCGGCGGCCCGGCTGCCCTGACTGCGTTCTGGCGCAGCATCGGGGACGAGGTGAGCCGCGTCGACCGTTACGAGCCGGAGATGAACCTCGTGCCCGCAACCGAATTGCGCGACACCACCACGCCTGCCGCGATGGCGCGCACGGTGGCAGCGATCATCTATGGCGATGTTCTGCCCGAAGGCGAGCGGGCCGAATTGAAGGGCTGGATGATCGCCACCGAAACCGGATTGCGCCGGGTGCGCGCGGGCCTGCCCGAAGGCTGGGTCGCAGGTGACAAGACCGGCACCAGCGGGCTGATCGGCACCGCGGAATACAACTATATCGACATCGGGTTTGCCGAAGGGCCGAAGGGTCAGCCCCCGATCACCTTCGCCTGCTATTTCCGTGCGCGGCAGACCGAGGCTTCGATGCAGCCAATCGGAGAATTGACGCTGGCGCGCGTGGGCAAGGTGATCGCGGAATTCGCCGAACAGGAACGCGGGCTGCCGATCATCGGCAAACTATACTGAAACCCCAAAACCGTTCGCCCTGAGCTTGTCGAAGGGCCGTTCTTCTTCGGAAGCTACGCTCAAGAAAAAAGACAGTGCTTCGACAAGCTCAGCACGAACGGGTTTGGGATCAATGGTCCGGCGTGGCCGACGCCGTCTCCTCACCGCCGAAAATCGCCACTTCGTTGACGCCATCGCTGGTCGCGCGCCCACGATACATGCCGCTGGTGTTGAAGCTGAAGATCGCATGGCCCTCGGGCGTGACGAGGATCACTCCGCCATCGCCGCCGAGTTCCTTTACGTCGTCCATCACGTCGTCGGCCGCATATTGCGCCGACTGTTCCGGCAAATCGACCGACTTCACGTGAACGTATACAATGTTGCCCGGATTGGCGTCGTTTGCTGCTCGTGCGGCTTCCCACTCGATTCTCGCACGACGCTCCGTTCGCTCCACCCGCAACCGCGTGCAAATCTCGTGCGCAACACCGACCCGCAGGAAATACTCCCCCCAGCCCGTCGCAGACACAGCGCAGGCGCGGTTATCCGCATAAGTCCCCGCGCCAATCACCGGCGCATCGCCGATGCGGCCCCAGCGTTTGCCGGTCATCCCGCCGGTCGAAGTGCCCGCCGCAAGATTACCCTCCATATCGAGCGCCACCGCGCCCACCGTGCCAAACTTGTGATCGACATCGAGCGCCGAAAGCGCTTCCGCCTTCATCCGCTCCAGCGCCTCGGCCCTCGCCGGGGTGGCGAAATATTCGGGCGGGGTGACGGCAAAGCCCTTTTCCGCCGCAAACGCCTCCGCGCCCGCGCCCATCAGGAACACGTGCTCGCTCTGCGTGCGCACTGTGTCGGCCAGAAGGATCGGGTTCTTCACCGTCTTTACCCCCGCCACCGCGCCCGCCGAACGATCCCGCCCGTCCATGATCGAGGAATCGAGTTCGTTCGTCCCGTCCCACGTAAACACCGCGCCCTTGCCGGCGTTGAACAGCGGCGAATCCTCCATCGGGATGATCGCGGCCTTGATCGCATCCATTGCGCTGCCACCATCGGCCAGCACCTTCGCCCCGGCATCGAGCGCGTTCTGCAACGCGGCCTCGTATTCGGCGCGTTTTTCCGGGGTCATGGCGTCGCGGTTAAGCGTGCCTGCCCCGCCGTGGATCGCAATTGACCATTTGGGCGGCGGCGCAGCCTCCTCGGCCAAGGCGGCGGCGGGCATCAGGGCGAGCGCGATCAGCGTGATGAGGTTCTTCATACCCGCGATGTGTAATGCGCCGCTGCGCGTTTCGCCAGCTTAACAACGCGCGCCGAGCGCGCTAGGGCAGCGCCCATGATCCTGCGTCCAGCCACCATCGACGATGCGCCCGCGCTAGCCGCGCTGGGGGCCGAAACCTTCACCGCCGCCTTCGCGCATCTCTACACCCCGGCAGACCTCGCCGTGTTCCTTGCCGAGGTGCATGATCCCGATGCCGTTGCGCAGGAAATTGCGGGTGCGGAATGCACCCACTGCCTTGCCGAAAATGGCGGCGGACTGGTCGCCTTTTGCAAGCTGCGCCATCCCAGCCACTACGCCAATCACTCGCGCGCAAAGAACCCGGTCGAACTCGCCCAGCTTTACGCGCTGGCGCAGCACACCGGCGCCGGGGTCGGGGCAAAGCTGATGGACTGGGCGCTGGGGACGGCGCGCGCGGGCGGCCATGATGCGGTCTTGCTATCAGTCTATTCCGAAAATTACGGCGCGCAGCGGTTCTATCAGCGCTATGGCTTTGGCAAGATCGCCGACATCACCTTCCGCGTCGGGCAGCAGCTGGACGCGGAGTTCCTTTACGAATTGCGACTGGGAGAGCGCGCATGAGCACCTTTGGGCACAGCACCACCACCGACGATGTGCTGGCAGATCGCGATCTGACCGGGCAGACGGTGTTCATCACCGGGGCCAATTCGGGGCTGGGACAGGAAACCGCGCGGGCGATGGCGGCCAATGGTGCGGCTGTGGTGATGGCCGGGCGCGATTCGGCCAAGCTGGATGAGGCGGTGGCGGCGATCCGCGCCGATGTGCCCGATGCGGCGCTGGAAACCACCATCTGCAATCTCGGCAGCCTCGCCAGCATCCGCGCCTGCGGGGCAGAGGCGCGCGCGCGCTTCGCGAAGATCGACCTGTTGATCAACAATGCCGGGGTAATGGCCTGCCCGCTAGCGCACACTGCGGACGGGTTCGAGATGCAATTCGGCACCAACCACCTGGGCCATTTCGCGCTGACGGCAGAACTGCTGCCGCTGATCGAGGCGGGCGCGAACACCAAAGGAAGCGGGCGGATCGTCAACCTTTCCAGCCGCGGGCATCACTTTGCGCCGGTTGATCTTGACGACCCCAATTTCACCGAGCGCGCCTATGATCCGTGGCAAAGCTACGGTCATTCCAAGACCGCGAACATCCTGTTCACCGTCGGGCTGGAGGCGCGTTTTGCCGCGAAGGGCATCCACGCCTATGCGGTGCATCCCGGCGGCATCCGCACCAATCTGGGCCGCCACATGACCGAAGAAATGACCGCCGCACTGATCGAGCGCGTCACCAAAAGCGATAGCGGCTTTGCCTGGAAGACCATCCCGCAAGGCGCGGCGACAAGCTGCTGGGCCGCAACCGCGCCCGAACTTGAAGGCACAGGAGGGGTCTATTGCGAGGATTGCCATGTCGCCGCCATCGACAACCAGTCATCGCAAGGAGGCGTGCGATCCTACGCGCTTGATTCAGCAGCTGCTGAACGCTTGTGGACGCTCAGCGAGCAGCTGACCGGGGCGCAATACCCCGCTTAAGCAGCGCGGGCATCGCGCTGGTCATTGCTCCGTCACGCAGGCGGGGCTATATGCGGCGCCATGTCTTCCATTCGGCCCTGGCGCACAATCGAACGGCGCAAATCGCGCCAGATCATGGTGGGGAATGTCCCCGTGGGCGGCGATGCGCCGATCACCGTGCAGACCATGACCAACACCCCGACCGAGGATGTGCGCGCCACCATCGACCAGATCAGGCGGTGCGAGGAGGTGGGCGCAGACATCATCCGCGTGTCCTGCCCGACCGAAGAATCGACCCGCGATTTCAAACAGATCACCCGCGCCGCGCGCATCCCTGTCGTTGCCGATATCCACTTCCACTACAAACGCGCATTGGAAGCCGCCGATGCGGGCGCGGCGTGCCTCAGGATCAACCCCGGCAATATCGGATCAGCCCAGCGCGTCGCCGAAGTGGTGCGCGCCGCCAAGGCCAATGGCTGCGCGATCCGCATCGGGGTGAACGCGGGAAGCCTCGAAAAAGACCTGCTCGAAAAATATGGCGAACCATGCCCCGAAGCGCTGATCGAAAGCGCATTGGATCACATCAAGCTGTTGCAGGATCACGATTTCCACGAATTCAAGGTGGCGGTGAAGGCGAGCGATATTTTCCTCGCCGTGGCGGCCTATCATGGACTGGCCGAAACGGTCGATTGCCCGCTGCATCTCGGCATTACCGAGGCCGGCGGGCTGATCGGCGGGACGGTGAAATCCTCGATCGGCATGGGCAGCCTGCTGTGGGCGGGCATCGGCGACACCATCCGCGTATCGCTGTCGGCCGAGCCGGAGCAGGAGATCAAGGTCGGGTTCGAAATGCTCAAAGCCCTCGGCCTGCGCACGCGCGGGGTGCGGGTGGTATCCTGCCCCTCGTGTTCGCGGCAGGGATTTGACGTGATTCGCACGGTCGAGGCACTCGAAGCGCGGCTTGAACACATCAAGACCCCGATGAGCCTCTCGATCCTCGGCTGCGTGGTCAACGGCCCCGGCGAAGCGCGCGAGACCGATATCGGCCTGACCGGCGGCGGCGCGGGCAAGCACATGGTGTATCTGCGCGGTGTGACCGATCACACGGTCGAAAGCGACAACATGCTCGATCACATCGTCCGGCTGGTCGAGGCCAAGGCGGCCGAGATCGAGGCGGGCGAAGCGACCGCGTTTGATCCCCACGCAGCCCCTGCGCAAACGGCGGAAGCGGCGGAATGATCAAGCCGATTGTGTCAGGCCTAATCGCCGGGTTGCTGGTGATCGGCGGCGCCGCGATTGCTGGCAAAATCGCGGAAGGAACCGACGACGATCCCGAAGCGCGCGTCTATGCCGTATCGCCAGACGCAATGGGCGATGTCGATGCGGCGCTGGCCCGCGCCGCCGCGCATGATCGGCGCGTGTTGCTGGTGATGGGGGCGAACTGGTGCCACGATAGCCGCGCGCTCGCCGCGTGGCTGGCCGCCCC
>JBGSKN010000085.1:0-3084 GCA_041741215.1 Erythrobacter sp.
TACAGTGAACTATGAAAAGCAGTTTGGCAATTCCAAGTTCTCTGCCTTGGTAGGATACGCATACCAAGAATTCGAGTCAAGGGGTATCGATGGGCCGGGGGCGGCGCGCATTGCCTGTGTTGCCACCGCGCGGCAGGGTGAAGGCGGGGTGCGCGTGACGCGCCTGTCGGCGGCGGTGGATATTGGCCGCATCATCAACCACGACATTGCCCGCCAACAGATCGAAGGCGGGCTGGTGTTCGGGATTGCAACGGCGCTGGGCAACCCGGTCAAATTGCGCGGCGGCGTGCCCGAAGTGCTCGATTACGACGCGCTCGGCCTGCCGACACTGGCCGATTGCCCGGATATGCGGATCGAATTTCTCCCCAGCGAAGCCCCGCCTGCCGATCCGGGCGAACTGGGCGCGGTGGTTGCCCCTCCGGCGATTGCCAATGCGCTGTTTTCAGCCACGGGGTTGCGCCTGCGCCGGCTGCCCTTACTTTCGGACGGCATATGACCTGGCAAACCCAGCGCCTTCCGCGCGACCATCCTCCGGTATCGAGCGGCATGATCGGTGTCTTGCTGGTCAACCTTGGCACGCCTGACGGGCCTGATCCGGCTTCGGTGCGGCGCTACCTCAAGCAGTTTCTTTCGGACCGGCGGGTCATCGAGATTCCGCCGATCGTGTGGCAATTGATCCTGCGCGGGATCATCCTCAATACCCGGCCCAAGAAAAGCGCGAAAGCCTATGCCAAGGTCTGGACGGAGCGCGGATCGCCGCTGGCCGATATCACCGCGCGTCAGGCAGAGGCTATGGCGGGCCGGTTTGGCGAGAATATCGTGGTCGATTACGCCATGCGTTACGGCAATCCCTCGATCGAACAGCGCATCACTGAAATGACCGGCAAGGGCTGTGACCGCATCCTGATTGCGCCGATGTATCCGCAATATTGCGCCGCGACCACGGCGACTGTGTTTGACGAAGTTGCCCGCGTGCTCGGCGACATGCGCTGGCAACCGGCGCTGCGGTTTGTTCCGCCTTATCACGATCATCCCGATTACCTTGGCGCGCTGGCGGATGATCTGACGCGGCAGGTGCAGGGCCTCGGCTTCAGCCCCGAAGTGATGCTGATGAGCTTCCACGGGATGCCGCTGCGAACGCTGGAAAAGGGCGATCCCTATTACTGCCATTGCTCCAAAACGGCGCGGCTGCTGCGCGAGATTCTGGCGCAGCGTGAGGCGTTCGCAGGCGTGCGGTTTGAAACCACGTTCCAGTCGCGCTTCGGCCCGGCGCGCTGGCTTGAACCTTCGACTGACGCCGCGCTGATCGAGGAAGGCCGCAAGGGCACGAGGCGGCTGGTGGTCGCCGCCCCCGGCTTTGCCGCCGATTGCGTCGAGACGCTGGAGGAGCTGGCCTTGGAGGGGCGCGATCAATTCCTTGGGGCAGGCGGCGAGGATTATGCTGTGCTCAGCTGCCTCAACACCTCGGACGCGGGCCTGACCATGGTCGAAGCGATGATCCGGCGCGAGCTTTCTGGGTGGATTTGACCGCTTCGATTATTTACACCAAGGTCAGTTGCTAATCCGAACCCGATACGGAGCCTGAACCGACAATGGCTACCCTTGCCAAAGCCCCGCATTCCGCCGCCGCTCCCCGCCACTGGAACGAAGCGCGCCTGACCGAGGCTGACCTTGCCCAAATCCCCGCCGATGCCGGCTGGCCGGTGGTGGGCAACACCTATACCATGCTGGCCGATCCGCATGGCTTTGCCCAGAAGATGATCGAAACCCACGGGCGGGTTTACAAGAACCGCGCCTTTGGTGGCTGGCAGGTCGCGCTGAACGGGGCCGAGGCGAACGAGCTGTTATTGTTCAACAAGGACAAGATTTTCTCCAGCGAACAGGGCTGGGGCCCGATCCTCGATCAACTGTTCCCGCGCGGGTTGATGCTGATGGATTTCGACCATCACCGGATTGATCGCCGCGCGCTCTCGATCGCGTTCAAGCCCGAACCGATGCGCCATTATTCGGGCGCGCTGAACCGCGGGATTGCGCGCGAAGTGGCGGGCTGGGCGGGGCCGAAGCGGTTCTACCCCGCGATCAAGAAGCTCACGCTTGATCTGGCTGCGGACAGTTTCATCGGCCTGCCCTGGGGGCCGGAGGCGGACAAGATCAACGCCGCGTTCGTCGATATGGTCCAGGCCTCGGTCGCGCCGGTGCGCAAGCCGCTGCCCTTCACCCGGATGAAAAAAGGGGTCGATGGCCGGGCGTTTCTGGTCGATTTCTTTACACGTGAAACATTGCGCCGCCGGGCGGAAGGCGGCGGGCAGGACATGTTCAGCCAATTTGCCACTGCGACGCGCGAGGACGGATCATTGCTGCCGGTTGACGAGGTGGTCGATCACATGAACTTCCTGATGATGGCGGCGCATGACACCATCACCTCGTCCGCCACGTCGCTGATCTACCACCTTGCCACCAACCCGGAATGGCAGGAGAAACTGCGCGAGGAGATCATCGCGGTCACCGGCGGCCCGGACGGGGACGGCAATCCGCGTGCCCTCGATTACGATGATCTGGCGAAGCTCGAACTCACCGAAATGGCGTTCAAGGAATCGCTGCGGATGATCCCGCCGGTGCCGTCGATGCCGCGCCGGGCCTTGCGCGCATTCGAATATGGCGGATACCACATTCCGGCGGGCGCGATGGTGGGGATCAATATCCACTGGACCCATAATTGCGAAGATTACTGGGACAACCCTTCGGCCTTTGATCCGCTGCGCTTCACGCCCGATCAGGTGAAGGCGCGGCACAAATATGCCTGGGTGCCGTTTGGCGGGGGCGCGCATATGTGTCTGGGGCTGCACTTTGCCTATATGCAGGTGAAGATCCTGCTCGCCCAACTGCTCCAGCGTTACCGGATCGAGGCGGCAGAGGGCTATGCCCCGGCGTGGCAGGACTGGCCGATCCCGCAGCCCAAGGATGGGTTGAAAGTGACCTTTGCGCGTCTTTGATTTTCCGCAGCGCACCCGCGCTGCGAAATCCTCGCTCACACGGCCTGACGGCCGCGTCGCTGCGGGCGGCCGGTCGGCCTTGCGGCGGCTG
>JBGSKN010000086.1:0-7171 GCA_041741215.1 Erythrobacter sp.
CGATCCGGGCGAAACTGCTCGATTGGCTCGCCGCCAGCCGCCACGGCGCGGCGATCAGCGCGGTGCGCAAGGCCCACATCCGCCACGGGGGCGAAGGCGCGCTGTACCTGATCCTGAAACGCTGACGAAAGCGTTTCAGGATCAGGCAAGCAATGGCGGCAAAAATTGCATCCACCTCAATCCATCAGAGCGGCAAGCCAACGTAATTTTCGGCAATTGCGGTCTGCATGGCTGTGCTGCTGGCGATGTAATCAAGTTCGGATAACTGCATGCGCCGTTCGAACGCTCCATCCTGCGGGAAGCGGTGCATCAGCTTGGTCAGATACCAGCTGAAACGCTCGGACTTCCACACCCGCGCGGATGCCTTTTCGCTATAGCCGAGCAGGCCTGCTTCATCGCCGCGCGTGAAATGGTCGATCAGCGCGCGTGACAGATAGGCGACATCGGACGCGGCCAGATTGAGCCCCTTTGCTCCAGTAGGTGGCACGATATGCGCGGCATCGCCGGCCAGAAACAGGCGGCCATGCTGCATCGGCTCGAACACGAATGAGCGTAGCGGCGCGATCGACTTTTCGAGCGCCGGGCCGCGGGTAATGTCTGCACCTTTGGGCCCCAGCCTGATTGCCAGTTCATCCCACAGCCGATCATCGCTCCAATCCTCCAGCTTCTGGTCGAGCGGAACGTCGATGTAATAGCGGCTGCGCGTGCGCGAGCGCATCGAAGCAAGCGCGAACCCGCGTTCATGGCTGGCGTAGATAAGTTCATCGTTGCACGGCGGAACATCTGCCAGAATGCCCAGCCAGCCGAAAGGATAGACGAGTTCATAGGGGCGGGCGATGCTGGCGGGGATTGCCTGCCGCGAAGGCCCGTGAAAACCATCGCAGCCGCAGATGAATTTGGCCGAAACACTATGCGTCTGGCCGTCCTTGGCGTAGCTGACCGAAGGTTCATCGCTGTCGATGTCGTTCAGCCTGACATCCTCGGCCTCGTAAACGATCTCCAGCCCGCGTTCGGGCGCCGCTTCCATCAGGTCGCGGGTGATCTCGGTCTGGCCATAGACCATCACCTGCCCGCCGGTCAGCCCGGCGATGTCGATGCGGATCAGGCGCTCCCCATCGGCAAGATTGAAGCCGTCGTGTGGCAGCCCTTCGTGCTTCATGCGCGCATCCAGCCCGAGCTGGACCATCAGATCGGTGGCAACGCGTTCCAGGACACCGGCGCGAATTCGGCTGAGCACATAATCGCCCGACACGCGTTCTATCACGATGCAGGAAATGCCCGCTGCGCGCAGCAAATGACCGAGCAGCAGCCCGGCAGGGCCCGCCCCGATGATGACGACATCCTTGCGTATGGTCATAACTGCCCTTCCAGATCGTGCAGCACCCGGTAACAGGGCAGGACATCGGCAACGCTTGATACCGGGGCGCGCCCTTCACGGATTGCCGCGATGAATTCGCGGTCTTGCAATTCGATGCCGTTCATCGACACGGCGACTTGCGAAACGTCGACAGGTTCTTCCCGCGCGGTCAGGAGATCATCATAGCGTGCGATATAGGTGCCGGTGTCGCCGATATAGCGGAAGAAAGTGCCCAGCGGCCCGTCATTGTTGAACGAGAGCGACAGCGTGCAGATCGCGCCGCTTTCGCTCTGGAGCTGGATCGACATATCCATCGCAATGCCCAGCTCCGGGTGGAGCGGACCGGCAATGGCATTGGCTTTGACGATTCTGCCGGCCTGCCAGGCGAACAGATCGACAGTATGCGCCGCGTGGTGCCACAGCAGATGATCGGTCCACGACCGCGCTTCGCCCTTGGCATTCATGTTCTGGCGGCGGAAGAAATAGGTCTGCACGTCCATCTGCTGGATCGCCAGATCGCCCGCCGCGATCCGGCGGTGGATCCATTGGTGTGACGGGTTGAAGCGCCGCGTGTGCCCGACCATGCAGGTGAGACCGGTTGCCTCGGCCTTGGCCAGCACCGCTTCTGCATCCGAAAGACTGTCAGCCAGCGGTATCTCGATTTGGACATGCTTGCCCGCGTCCATGCAGGCGATGGCCTGCGCGGCATGCATTTGCGTGGGCGTGCACAGGATCACTGCATCAACATCATCACGCGCGAGCACTTCGTCGAGCGTGGCGGCGACATGCGGCACGCCGAACTTTGCGGCAACGGCCTGCGCCTGTTCGATCCGGCGGCTGGTCAGCACGGTGACGCTGACGCCTTGAATGTTGGCAATTCCCTCGAGATGCTTTTCTCCGAAGGCGCCGGTCCCGGCGATGGCAATTCTCATGATACTGGCTCCAGAACAATATGGCCGACTGCGGTGTTCGAGCCGGGCACGTGATAATGGCGGTGCAGGCAGCGTGTGGTGCGGCCAAGCGCGCCGCGCATGATCAGCCACATCACCATTTCGATGCCTTCGCTGCCCGTTTCGCGCAGATATTCGATATGCGGTATGTGCCGCAGGGCATCGCTGTCGCCGATTAAGCGGTCGAGAAACCTGTTGTCCCATTCGTGGTTTATCAGGCCAGCACGCGGGCCTTGCAGTTGATGACTCATCCCGCCGGTGCCCCACACCTGCACATCGAGATCATCGGGAAACCCAGCAACCGCGCGCGCAATCGCCTCGCCCAGCGCCCAGCAGCGGTTACCCGATGGGGGCGGATAGGTGACGACATTGACCGCAAGCGGGATCACCCGGCAGGGCCAGGCTTGCGGTTGCCCGAACATCAGCGACAGAGGCACGGTGAGTCCGTGATCGACATCCATTTGGTTGATGATGGTCATGTCGAATTCGTCGAGGATCAGGCTCTGCGCCAGATGCCAGGCGAGATCGGGATGCCCCTCCACCACCGGCACCGGGCGCGGGCCCCAGCCTTCGTCGGCTGGTTGGAAACTCTCGGCGCAACCCAGCGCAAAAGTGGGGATCAGGTTCATGTCGAAAGCTGATGCGTGATCATTATAAACCAAGATCACTACATCGGGCGGGTTCTGCCCGATCCATTGCTTGGTCCATTCGTATCCGGCGAAGGCAGGGCGCCAGTAATCCTCGCCCGTCTTGCCCAGATCGATTGCGGCACCCAGCGCGGGGATATGGCTGGTGGCGATACCAGCGGTGATCCTGGCCATCTCAGTTCCCCTCGGCGATCGAACGGACGCCATCGGGTGAGCGGCCTCCTGCGATCATCATCTGCTGATAATCCTCCACGCTCATCCCGGTCATGGTGCTGACCGCCTGGACGAAGCTGAGCCCGTCGGTGGAAAAGACTTTGGCGAGGAAATAGATGTTGCCGCCCAGATCGAGCATGCGGTTGTAGTCGCGATCCAGAACCGCCTGCTTCTGCTCCTCGGTCATCGGCCATCCATCCAGATAGGCGCGTTCATCGGCCTTCCAGAGGATGCGGTTTTCGGGTTTCATCAGGCTCATCGCGAACTGGTTGAGCCAATAGCCTTGCCGCGCCCGCTTGGCAGTGAACACACGCGTGCCTGGAATATCGTCGAACTCGGCGAGGTAGCTCTGGACGTCCTTCGGGCCGGTCATTTCGCTCCCCCCGCTGCTTCCGGCTGTTTACCCTGCGTCTTGATGGCGCGAGCGATGATCTGGCGGGCACGCGTGCCCCCTTCATCGATATTGTAAGCGGAAAGTTTCATGTGCGGATTCGCCTCGATCGAGAGCTGCTGGGCCTCCAGCACTTCCTTGTCCTGCAGGAAAACACCGCCTTGCTGCTGGCGAAAACGGGCAGTGAAGCCATCGTCATTGATGTCGAAATTGCGCGCCATGCCCCAGAAATAATGATGGCTGGTTTCGCTTTGCGGGGTCATCACATCGATCACGAAACCGCGGACACCCTGGTCATGCTGTTCGACCGTTGCCCCGGCACCCACAGGCGCGACGCCGACATCGATGATTACCGCACAGGGTAGCATGAACTGGCATATCTGCCAGCGATCGACCTTGCCTTGCCTACGCAATGCTCCCGCCCAGAATGGCGGCGCATCAACACCGGGCATCCAGCGCCTGACAAAAACCTGCTCGCCTTCCACGAAAGTCTCGATCGGGGCGTGCATGATTTCAGGCTGGCCGATCGAGCCGGTGTGGACATAGGTTTCGTGGGTGAGGTCCATCAGATTGTCGATCGCAAGCCGGTAATCGGATGCGATTTCAAAGTAACCGCCATCAAAGCGCCAACCCTTCGCGGAACAGGGCCAAAGATCTGGGATCAGAGCCGGATCCGCTTTCTCCTTTTCACCAACCCAGACCCAGACGAAGCGGTGGCGTTCGTGCACGATGAAGGTTTCGGCGCAGACCTTCCGATTCACCGGATCGGATTTGACCGGCATTTCCTCGGCAATACCGTCCTGACCGAGTTTGAGCCCGTGATAGCGGCAACGGATCGAATCTCCCTCCCGTATGCCCATCGACAAGGGCAGCAGACGGTGCGGGCACGCATCGCGCATGGCAACGATGCCCCGGTCCAGCTTGCGATAGAACATCATTGGCACGCCGCAGATCGTGCGGGCGAAGGGTTGGCTGTCGACCTCGCGATCCCACGCCGCGACATACCAGGCGTTGGTCAGCCAGGTACTCATATCCCGCGCGCCTTCAACTGCACGTCGAGCCGGGGGAACACGCGCCTGGCGTTGCCTTCATAAATGGCATGGCGCTGCTCGTCGGTGATGTCGAGCGCATCGACATAGCGTTTGGTATCGTCGAAATAATGTCCGGTCTGCGGGTCGATCCCGCGCACCGCGCCCACCATTTCGCTGCCGAACAGGATGTTCTTTGTTTCGATCACATCGGCCAGCAAATCGATGCCGGGCTGGTGATAGACGCAGGTATCGAAGAACACATTGTTCATGACGTGCCCGGCCAGATCGGGTTTCCTGAGCATATCGGCCAGCCCGCGATAACGCCCCCAGTGGTAGGGAACCGCGCCTCCACCGTGGGGAATGATGAAACGCAGCGTTGGAAAATCGGCGAACAGATCGCCCTCGATCAGCTGCATGAAGGCAATGGTGTCGGCCGCGATATAGAACGCGCCTGTGGCGTGCAGTCCGGGATTGCAGCTTCCCGAAACGTGGATCATCGCCGGTACGTCCAACTCGACCATCTTTTCGTAGATCGGATACCAGTAGCGATCGGTCAGCGGCGGCAAAGTGAAATGCCCTCCGCCCGGATCGGGGTTGAGATTGCAGCCGATAAAACCTAGCTGCCCGACGCAGCGTTCAAGCTCGGCAACCGAAGCGGACAAATCGGCGGCGGGCGATTGCGGCAGCATGCACACGCCCACGAAGCTGTCGGGAAACAATTGCGTGACGCGGTGGATGAGGTTGTTGCAATGCTCCGCCCATGCGGTGCTCACCGCCTGATCGCCGACATGATGCGCCATGGCCGAGGCGCGCGGCGAGAAAATCGTCAGATCGGCACCGCGTTCGCGGACAAGACGTAGCTGATTTTCCTCGATCGTTTGGCGGATTTCGTCATCGGAAATTGCCGGGTAGGGCGGCGGGTCGCGCCCGTCCCTGAAGGCCGCCTTTTGCGTCTCCCGCCACAGATTATGCGCTTCGGGCGCGGTCGTATAATGGCCGTGGCAATCGATGATCAGCGTCACCGGGCCATCTCCCTCTGGCGGGTGATGGTGCCGCAGGTCATCAGTGGCTCGACGCTCAGCGCTTCCAAGGTCTTTGCGACCTCTTCCATTTCGTCGGCCCGCCGCTGGCCGTGCATGGTCATCCGTTCGAGATTATATTCGGCCTTGCAGGCCCAATCTTCCCCCAGCGAAGCCAGGACTTCGTCAACAACTCCGGCTTGCCGGGCGGCCAGCACCATTTCGGCGGTGAGTGCCTCGATACCCTTGACCATGACAGAGCGCAGCATCTTGATTGTCGACGCACGGCCCACTTCGCTGCCGACAATCCGGATATTGGAAAACCCGAGATCAGCCAGCGCCATTTCGGCATCGGCTGCATATGTGCCAGAGAGCAGCACCGGAACCGCCAGCACGGCTGGCTGCACCGGTGCCATGATGGCGGCATCGACATAACGCCCACCAGCAGCCTCAATCACAGCGGCAGCGCGGCATTTGGTGCCCGGAGCAACCGAATTCATGTCGATCCATAGCGCGCCGGGCGCCAGGAAAGGCGCATCATCGCTTGCCGCCTGCAGCGCGCTTGATGCCGTGACCAGGCTGAGCACCACCTGCGCGCCTGCCAGCGCATCTGCAGCATCGGGGCAGGGTTCAACCCCGGCCTTGGTAATGGTTTCGAGCATGGCCTCGCGAGCCGCGGGATCGTCCGTCTTTTGGTCAAAAGCGCGTCCGGCGCAGGGCATGGCGCCGGCAAAAGTTGCGCCTGCTTCCCCGAATCCGATCATCGCCCATGTCCGCATCATGGTCCAAGGGCTAATCCTCCGGCGGCGGGGCGGCCAATCGGAAGCCTGATCATGACATAAGCTGATCCTAATTCATGATCTGCCAGCCTGTCTGCCAAGAAGTTCGATGAAACTTTCCTGGCGCGCAGTCGGCCGCCAATTCGCGCGCGTTGTCAGGCCGATCCTGCGCACCAGCCCCGGCGGCGCATCGCAAATCCGACGCAGCCATCCTGCCTCAAGCTCGACCGCGACCTGATCGGGCGAGAGCAGCGTCAGGAAGTCGCTGTCCATAAGTATCTGCCGGATGGTAATTACCGATCCGCATTCGATGGGCACGCGCGGCGTCGCGATTCCCGCTTCGGCGAACATGCGTTCCCATTGCCCGCGCAGCGGGGTGCCGGGTGAGGGCATTATCCAGGGGTATTGCGCGAGCCTCGCCAAGTCGCCGCCCTGCATCGGGTGGCTATGGCGGGCTAACACCACCGGCCGGTCCTCTAGCAGCACCGATTGGTCGAGGTCGGGGCCGGGCGTTGGGTCGCGCAAAGCCCCGATGATAAGATCAAGCGCGCCATCGCGCAACGGTTCGACCAGCTCGTGGAATGCCCCTTCGACGATGCTGATATCCACATCGGGATAGGCGCGGTGGAATGCGCTGACGGCGGCGGGCAGCAGCCGCGCCCGAGAAAGCGGCATCGCGCCGATAGCTATGCGCCCGGTCTCACGCCCTTGCAGGGCATTGAGCTCGCTGATCGCCGCGGTCAGTTCAGCAACCGCCAACCGGAAGCGCCGCGCCAGATTGCGT
>JBGSKN010000087.1:0-22753 GCA_041741215.1 Erythrobacter sp.
CGAGGCCCAGCGCCAGCGTCGTGCGTTGAAACAGGCCGTCGATGTCGCGGCTGACGTCAAAATTGCTGACCCATTGGGTATATTCGAGCCCGCCCGCTTCAAACTCGGTCGGGCTGGCCGCGCCGAGCGATGCGTTGAGCGAATTCAGAATCCGGAAGTCGACCTCATTCTGACCATACTGGGTCGAAAGGTCGTAATTCCAGCCGCTCACTTCACCGCGCACACCGCCGGTGATTGCCCAGTCGGTCGTCTGCGTGTCGATTTCAGGCAGGAACCCGTCAGGGAAAATGGCCGGGACATTGCGCGCATCCGACGGCCTGCGGAAAAATCCGGCAGAATTGCCATCACGCTCACCATAGCCGCCAAAGGCGTAGAGGTTGACTTGCTCACTAAGCTCTATGCCGGCATTGGCAAACAGCGTGAAATCTTCGGTCCTGGCGTCGCCAAACCGGTGCGAAAGGCGGTCAAAAGTCTGCTCGCGCGGGTCAAACACCCCGCCGACAACGTTGAACTGCGGGCGGCGATCAAAGCCTGCGCGGTTGGTCTCGTTGCGGTCACGATATTCCGCCGTCAGGTTGAGAAAACCATTATCGCCCAGCGGCAGGCCGAAATTGGACGCCAGCGTCAACACGCCGCCATCTTCGACCTTCCGGTTGCTCCCGGTTTCATTTACCGCCAGCGTCCCGTCTGGCGCGAGTGTCGGCTGGCCGGCCCCGTCCAGCACCAGCCCGTCAATCTGGGGCACCCCGGCAATCGAAGTGACATAGCCGCCATAGGTCGCACTGAAGGTTGCGCCCTTGCTGGCATTGTTGAGCTGGAAATTGATCACCCCGGCAATCGCATCCGAGCCATATTGCGCCGCCGCACCATCGCGCAGCACTTCGACCTGGCGAATTGCGGACGAGGGGATGAAGTTGATGTCCACCGCCTGCGTGCCGCGCCCGACCGAACCATTGATATTGAGCAAGGCCGAAGCATGGCGGCGCTTGCCATTGATCAGCACCAGCGTCTGATCCGAGCCCAGCCCGCGCAAGGTCGCCGGACGGATCACGTCGGTGCCATCGGTGATCGATGGCTGCGGGAAGTTGAGGCTGGGCACCATGTCGCGCAGCAGGCGCGTGGTTTCTGTGAAGCCGGAGGTGGTCAGCTGTTCGGCGGAAATCACATCAATGGGAACCGCGCTGTCCCCGACCGTGCGATCAGCCCGGCGCGACCCGGTAACGATGATCGTCTGCCCGGCGTCTTGAACGGCAGTGTCAGTTTCCTGCGCGATGGCCGGAGCAGCAGGCATGACGAGGCTGGCAAGCAGCAGAGCACGAATTCGCATAGAGACCCCTGTTTTCAGATTTTTGCTAAGCCCTGCCATGAACCCGCCAACGTCAAAATGGTGCAATAAAAGTTCGCTAGCGCCGCAAACGTTTGCGTCATGTTGCCAAGAGGCCACAGTTTATCGCAACTCCCGATCGGATCGGGTGTTCGGGCCGTCGGTCTGGCCGCGACCTGCGCAGCCTGCGCCGCGCTCTAAGCGCGCGGCGGCCGCGGAAACAGCACCGGGGTATTCTTGCGATAGGCCTGATAGGCCGGATCATCGCCCCAGCGTTTGCGGGCGATGCCATCGAGCAGGTTGATCCCGCTCACCCTGGTCAGCAGCAGCGCCACGAACACAGGCGAGATGATCGCGAGAAAGCCCCACCCCGACAATTGCGGAAGCGCGATCACCAGAATGCCCAGCCACAAGGTGATTTCACCGAAGTAATTGGGGTGCTGCGACCATGACCACAGGCCCGATGTGATGAAGCGTCCGGCGTTCGCTGGGTCGGCCTTGAACCGGCGTTTCTGTTCATCGGCGATCACCTCGAACGCGAAACCGCCCGCCCAAAGCAGCGTGCCTGCCCAGAAGAAGACGCCGAGCGGCGCAGGTGCGGGCGCGGTGATGACGATCAGCGCCGCCGACGCGGTGAAAATCACCCACACCGCCTGCAACGTCCACGCCACCAGAAAGCGCGGCGGGTTGATCCTGATCTTCGCGAACCGCGGATCGGTGCCGCCCGCTGCATGGATCCGCCGGGACAGGAAACTGCCGAGCCGGATCGCCCAGATCGCGACCATCGCCGCCACCGCGAGCGCCCGGATATCGAGCGGCCATGCAGCAAAACTGGCCGCCGCGATCACCGTCAGATAGGTGATCGCGCCGGTGGTGTCATAGAACCGGTCGCTCTGAAACAGCGCGGCCGGGATAAATGCCAGCCAGTTGACGCCAAATGCCACCAATGCACAAATGAACACCGCCGAATAGCCCGCCAGCCGGGCGCTTTGCCCGCCAGCCAGTGCAGCAAAGCCGATCCCAATAATCGATGCCGCCGCAACCACAGCCAAGCTGCGCACTGCATGATCGAATGATACGCTGCCTCTACCCATTGCTGCTCTTGCTCCCCTGTCAGGCCAAGGCGATGTGACGTTTCAGGTGGTGATCGACATTGCCGAATTCGGAATCGAACATGGTCAGCCGCTTGAAATAATGGCCGATGGCATATTCGTCGGTCACACCATTGCCGCCGTGGATCTGCACCGCATCCTGACCGATCAGCCGGGCTGCCTGCCCAACCCCGACCTTGGCAGCCGATACCGCGCGCTTGCGCTCGGCCTCGTTCGAATCGAGCCGCAGCGTTGCAAGGTAAGTCAGCGACACCGATTGTTCATAGGCGGTATACATGTCGACCATCCGGTGCTGGAGCACCTGGAACGAGCCGATCGCCACGCCAAACTGCTTGCGCTGGCGCGAATATTCCACGGTCATCGCGTGCGCGACCTTCATCGCCCCGCAGGCCTCGGCGCACAGCGCGGCGATGGCCTCGTCAGTCACCTGTTCGATCAGCGGCAGTCCTGCGCCTTCTTCACCGATCAAGGCATCGGCGGGGATCGCCGCATTTTCGAAATAGACCTCCGAAGCGCGGCGGCCATCAAAGGTTTCATAATCGCGGGTGACAATGCCGGGGGTGGATTTTTCGACCACGAATACCGACACACCGTCGCGCTCACGCCGTTCGCCGCTGGTGCGCGCAGTAACGATCAGGTGGCTGGCCCAAGGCGCGCCGATGACCACCGCCTTGTGCCCGTTGAGCACATAGCCGCCGCCGTCCTTCCTCGCGGTGGTTTCCAGATCGGCATAATCATAGCGACCGCGCGGTTCGGCATAGGCAAAGGCGAACACCCGGCTGCCCGCCACGATCCCGCCGATATGCTCTTCCTTCTGCGCGGGCGTTCCGGCGTGTTTCAGGAAACCGCCTGCACAAACCACGGATGGCACGAATGGTTCAACCACCAGCCCCGTGCCGAATTCCTGCATGACGACCATCGCGTCAATCGCGCCGCCGCCAAAGCCGCCATCGGCTTCGCTGAACGGCATGCCCAGAATGCCGAGTTCCGCCAGCTGCGCCCAGATTTCGGGCCGCCAGCCGGCCTCGCTGGCGACCGCTTTGCGGCGGGTTTCCCAGTCATATTGTTCGCGCACCATGCGCGACAGGCCATCGCGCACCATTTCCTGTTCTTCGGTGAAATTGAAATCCACGTATTCTCTCCCGTCGCTCAGGCGCTTAAAGGCCGAGGATCATCTTGCTGATGATATTGCGCTGAATTTCGTTCGATCCGCCGTAGATCGAGGTTTTGCGCATGTTGAAATAGGTCGCAGCGGCGTGATGCGCATAATCCGGGCCGACCGGATACTGGTTCGACCCCGCATCGCCCGGCACCTTCGCGATATTCCCGTAATACGGCGTGCCATAGGTGCCTACCGCTTCGAGGGTCAGTTCGGTCAGGCGCTGCTGGATTTCGGCGCCCTTGATCTTGAGGATCGAGCTTTCCGGCCCCGGCCCCTTGCCCGCCTGCTCGCCTGCCAGCGTGCGCAATTCGGTGATTTCCAGCGCGGCCAGATCAATTTCCAGCTGGCTGACCTTGCGGGCAAAATCGAAGTCCGCGATCAGCGGCTGACCATCGAGCGTTTCGGACGCGGCGATTTCGCGCAGCTTTTCCACGCCGCGCTTTGACCGGGCGACCCCGGCGATCCCGCTGCGTTCATGTGCGAGCAGGAACTTGGCATAGGTCCAGCCCTTGTTTTCGACCCCCACCAGATTTTCCACCGGCACACGCACATCGGTCAGCCAGGTTTCGTTGACCTCGTAACTGCCATCCACCAGCTTGATCGGCTTCACTTCGATCCCCGACGTTTTCATGTCGACCAGAATGAAGCTGATTCCCTCCTGCGGCTTGGCAGCATCGGGATCGGTGCGGCACAGGAAAAAGCCCCAGTCGGCATGCTGGGCCAGCGTGGTCCAGGTTTTCTGGCCGTTGATGACATAGTGATCGCCATCGCGCACGGCGGTGGTCCTGAGGCTGGCAAGATCGCTGCCCGCGCCCGGTTCGGAATAGCCCTGACACCACCACACATTGCCGCTGCGGATGCCGGGCAGGTGCTGCGCTTTCTGCGCTTCGTTGCCGAAGGTGTAGATCACCGGGCCAACCATCGACACGCCGAACGGCAGCGGCATGAAGGTGCTGGCGCGGGCGTTTTCTTCCGACCAGATATAGCGCTGGGTCGGGGTCCAGCCGGTGCCGCCATATTCAACTGGCCAGGCCGGAACCGACCAGCCTTTTTCGCCCAGAATCTTGTGCCAGGCGAGCATGTCGTCGGGCGACATATCCTCGCGCATGCCGAAATCGGCCAGATGCGCGGGGTAATTTTCCGCGATGAAGCTGCGCACCTCGTCGCGGAACGCCTGCTCTTCCGGGGTGAATTCGAGGTTCATGATTCTGGCACTCCTGGATGGGACTGTGGTTGGGTTGTCTCTTGTCACGAGAGCGGCTGGACTGAAAGAGGCAATCTGATCGCAATCGTTGCAGCAGCGCAAAGCGTCAGCTATGCGCACAAACCGGAGCGGGCCGATTATGGGCTTTGGGCGCGGCCAGTAATGCTGCGCAGGCGCGGATGGGTTGATTACGATTGGTTGATTTTATGGCCTGCTCGATATTTTTATTTCGCGTGTAACCGCGATGCTCTACGAAACGAAAAGCGACGGGGGGACATTCCCAACTTGTCACGAACCTGTGTTTCGCGCCAAAGGGGTTCCACCATTTGCGCAGGAGAAATCCTGCAAAATTCTGATTCGCCACTGGTGCACGGCGGATCAGGGATTCAACAATCGCACCGTGATCAATAAGGGGCTTATTCGATGAAGACTTCAAAACTGACCAGCCTGCTCGCCGTCATGGGCGGGCTGACGCTCGCAACCGGCGCTTGCTCGGGCACCTGCGAAGCTGCCACCTGCGCTCCCGCTGCCGAAGCGGCTGCTGATGAAACCGCCAACAGCTGCGCTGCAACCGATTGTGCTGCTGCTGGTTGCGCCGCTGCAGCCGAATAAGCGCTGACAGCTTGATTGGTTCGGGTCTGGCGGGGGCAATAGCTGCCCGTCAGACCCACCATGACCCGCGGGAGTATTGTAGCGATGGATCAGCGGCAAGCAGCCCTGACCGTAATCGAAACGATCACCGCGATGGCCGGTGAAGGCGTGCCGCTGATGCTGCGCGTGCTGCCGGAAACCGAAGTGCGGTTCTGGGAGCATTATCCCGATAAAGACGCCCGCGACAAGCGCACCCGCTCACGCTGGTATTACCACGTCCATGCGCCGGGTGATCGCGATCCGGGCGAACATGGCCATTTCCATCTCTTCCTCCACCGCACGCAGCTGGATGATCCGGCAGCGTTTGTCGTGGCACCTGCCGCGGGTGAAGACGCGCCCGCGCATGTCACGCACGTGGCCGGGCTGTCGATCAATCATGTCGGTATTCCGATCAGCTGGTTTGTGACCAATCGCTGGGTCACTGACGAGTTTTTGTATCCGGCGCCCTTCATGGCGGCGCATCTGGCGCGCTACGATGTCGATCAGACGGCCCAGGATTCCCTCGTCAACCGGCTGTTGACCGCAATGGTCGCGCTTTATCGGGACGAACTGGTTGACCTGCTGCATGCGCGCGACGCCGCGATGGTGCCGCTGATCGAAGCGCAAGGGCCAGCCGCTTACGAGGCGGACAATGCTGTACTGGCCATCATCCCGATCGATCTTGACGCCAAAATCGAAAGCCTTGGGATCGATTAGTAGAGCATTGCGCAGAAAAGTGGGCACCGGTTTTCTGCAACCAGCAATGCGACAACAAAAGCGCATTGCGCAGAAAAGTGGTTGCCGGTTTTCGGCAACCAGCAATGCGTTAGCAAACCTCTATAACAAGGGTTGCTGCGCGCTAATCTCCGCCCTTGCTCCTGGTTCAGGGCCGATTACCAGCGCACCAGCGGCGGAACAATCGCGCGGCCCAGGCCCGCCATCGCCAGCACGACAGCGCTGTGCCACACACCGATATGGACGATATCGTTTTCCGAGCAGTGCAGTGAGAACGCAAAGATGCCGAAGCTGCCTGCCGCGATTCCGGCCACCAGCCCTGCCGTGTCAGGCGCGGTCGGCGCGCCCTTGCGCAGCCACCATACCAGCATCGCGAACACCAGCAGAGAACCGCTCCCGCCGATCATGAAGCACGACAGCCCGTGACGAATGCTGTCCTGCGACAGCAATTCACCGCCGCCTGCCAGCCCGACGATCAGCCCGGCCGCCGGCAATAGCGCAGCCATCGCCGCCGCCCATGTCCAGCCGCTGTGGTCCGTACCGACGCAAGGACGGCTCATCACGATCACCGTGACGCTCGCGGCAATCGCCAACCCAAGGAACAGGCCCGAAGTGATCAGGTGCAGCGGATTAAAGTGGCCAACCTGAATATCCGCTCGCATTCCGTACAGGCTGATCAACAGCACTGTCGATACCGCCGCAGCCGCCAGCGCCAGCCCGAACCCGTGGGCAAAGCGCAGCGGCCTTACCGGCTCAAGATTGCCGACCAGATTTGCAATCAGGACATCGGTGTTGTGTGTCATTTATCAGGCTTTCTCGACCATGTGGGCCAGCTTTTTAAGGCCGCGATGGATGTTTACTTTAATAAGCGATTCGGTTTGTCCGGTGGCTTGCGATGCCTCGGCAATGCTTAAACCTTCGATCTTTACCAATTCGATAGCGCGGGCCTGGGCATCGGGCAGAATGCCCAGCAACCGGTCAATGCTGATCCGCGCAGAAATTGCAGGCTCTTCATCATGCCCGGCAAAGTCTGTATCCAGTTCGCATTCATCCGCGCGGTACAGGCGCCGCAGCTGATCGACCCAGCGATAGCGCGCAATCGCCGCCAGCCACGGCAGAAACGGGCGCGAGGAATCCCACGTCGCCAGCTTGCTGTGCAGCGCCATCAGCGTTTCCTGCACCAGATCATCAAGTTGCGCCGGAGCAATGCGGCGGCTGTAATAACGACGCAACCATCGCTGGCATTCGGCGAGCAGGGTCGCATAGGCCTGCTTATCGCCTTTTTGCGACATCGCCATCAGGCGTGCCAGCGAGGTTTCGTCTGCTCTCATGCCTTACGGGTCCTGAGCAATCCGGCATCGAGGCTGATCATTCCGCCTCCACGCACGACCAGGATCAGCGCCAGCGCCGCCCACAAGGAGTGAACCGCCCACCATTGTTCGGGATATACGAAGATCTGGATCACCATCGTCATCCCCAGCAGCGCCAGCGCGGAAAACCGCGTGAACAGGCCCAGCACCAGCAGGATCGGGAAGGCGTGTTCGGACACTGTCGCCATCACGGCGGCAAATTCGCTGGGCAGCGGCACGCCCGAATAATCATTGGCGAAAAGGTAATAGGTGCCATCATTGATCGACAGCCAGCTGCCTTCTTCAACCTTGGTGCGGGCCGAACGCCAGAAAATGCCCGCCAGCACGATGCGGGTGAACAGCAGCATCAGGCCTTCCACGACGGTGCCACTGACAAATGCGACGGCGCGATCATAGGCAGAAAAAATGGCTTTCATGTCGGTCCCCTTAATTTATCGAACAGATACTATCACACCTGGGCGATGGCACCTGCATTGATGAGCGCAACCAGCGCCTGCATGATTGCAGCCACTGCAGCCTCGTTGTTATCCATGCTTTCGCCCGGTTGGTTCAGAAGGTTACTGATGGTGACGGGATTTTTTGTCGCAGCCAGCAATTGCGCCATCAGCGCGCTTGCCGGGGAAACCAGCACCTGCGCTTGCGGGCGGGCGATCACGATCGCTTCCGCCGCATCAAGACCGGCAACTTCCGCGCCGATCAACTGGTGCACCAGCGGATCAAATTGGCTGGCATAGGCCGCCGGGTGACGCATGATCGTGTGTTCGAGCAATTCATCGGGGGTCAAACCGGTCAGCACGTCAAGCGCAAGCGGTTCCGCCTCGGCAGCGTGATAGGCGGTGAGCCACAGCCATTCGAACCGGGCCAGATCGGCAGCAGCGGCGGTTTCTCCCTCGTCGATCAGAAACCGGTCAAACCCCGTGCCAATCTGTGCGAGCGGCAACGCGGTCACTCGCGGCTGAACAACGAACAGCCGCGAGTGTTGGTTGAACCGGTCGTGCCCGATATGTTCGCGGGTGCGCGGGAATGTCTCTTCCAGCGCTACCAGCCGGGCATGGGAAATGGTGTTGGCATGAACTTTCATGCCCGCCAGCACACGTTCGGGCGATCCGGCAAACAGTTCTGCGGGCATGTGCGCCGGGCCGTGGTCAAGCGCCGCCATCATCGCGCTCTGGCCGCTGTCAAGCCAGCGCATGGAGCTTTCCTCGCACCGATTGGCGGTTGCGCGTTGCCCGCCGGATGATCGCAGCGGCAATCGCTGCTTCGGCCAGCAAGGCATCAAATTCGGGCACATCGGTATCCCATTCGATCAGCACCGGACGCGCGCCTGCGCGCTGTGCGAAGCGTTCAAACAGACGCCATGTCTCATCCGACACGCGCGAGCCGTGGTCGTCGATCAGCAGCGGGCCGTGCGGATGATCTTCACTGGCGTGGCCCGCCAGATGCACTTCGCCCACCAGCGTGGGATCAATCGCATCGATCATCGCATCGGCTTCAAGCCCGAGATTGGTGGCCGAAACTTCGATATTGTTGATATCAAACAGAATGCCGCAGCCGGTGCGGGCGCACAGCGTGTGCAGGAAATCGGCCTCGCTCATTTCATCCCCGGCGAAGGCGAGATAGCGCGAGGGGTTTTCGATCAGCATGGTGCGGCCCAACCGGTCCTGCACAAGGGCGACCTGCGCCGCGAAGTGATCGAGCGCCTCGTTGGTGTAAGGCACCGGCAACAGATCGGGATAGCGATTGCTGGCGCTGCCGCTCCAGCTGAGGTGATCGGACACCATCGCCGGCGCATAGCGATTGCACAGCGCGGCGAGCTGCTCCAGCTCATCACAATCCACCCCGTCACGGCTACCCAGCGACAGGCCGACCGAGTGAAAGCTGAGCGGCACGCGTTCAGCGAAGGCGGTCAGCCAGCGATGTGGCGGACCGCCTGCACCGAAGTAGTTCTGCGGATGCACCTCAAACCAGCTGAGGACGCTGTCCGAGCAGGAAGAACTGTCAGAGCCGACAATACTGGCCGATACCAGCTCAAGCGCCTGCGAGTAATGCTGCGGCTTGAGCCCCACCCCGGTACCTGGGGGGAGCGGACTGGGTGGGATGATATCGGCCAGCATTGCGGCGACCCGAGGGCTTTAGCCCTGCTGGGGAACCGGAGCTTCGTTACCGGCCTTTTCAGTCAGCGATCCGCCCATTGTTTCGCAGGTCCCGGCGTCAACCAGCTTCCAGGCATTGCCCTGATAGTTGACGGTCGAGGTGCCAGCGCAGCTGGTGCCCGGCCCGGCAGCGCAATTATTCTCGCCCTTGAGTGCCACACCAAAGCACTTATCCTGAGCCGCAGCTGCAGTTTTGGTCCCTTCGGCTGCGGCGTCGCCTTCAGCGGCGGGCGCAGTGCCGCCCGATCCACAGGCTGCCAACAGCGCAGACGATGCCATCACGGCCATCAGGCCACGGGTTTCTTTTGCAATATTCATTCGCGTTTCCTTCTGAACGAGATCAGCCCTGCTTGGGCACGGGCTTGGTATTGCCCGTCTTGGCAGCGAGTGAGCCACCCATCTTTACGCATTCACCCTTGTCCACCAGCTTCCAGGCATTGCCCTGATAGTCGACGGTCGAGGTGCCGGCACAGCTGGTGCCAGGGCCTGCAGCGCAATCATTCTTGCCCTTGAGCGCAACGCCAAAGCATTTTTCCTTGGCGCCCATTTCCTGGGCGACGGCGGGTGAGGCGGTGATCAGCGAAGCTGCTGCGAGCGATGCGATCGAGGCAGCTGCCATACCAATTGTCGATTTCATGTTGGGGTTCCTTTCCCATACCAGCATGAGCCTCAGCGGGCTCACATGCACATGTTCGGATGCATGCGGGGATTGGTTACAGATAAATCGACCTGCCGCAGCCAGCCACCAACCCTGCGGCAAACATGGCATCATCGCCGCGCGGGCGCAATCGCAACTTGCCGATGCAGCAGGTTACGGGCCGGGCCGCGCGATTATCGCGATGAGAAGCGGGCACCGCCGACCGCCAGATCAACATTGCCTTTGCGCATCAATACCACCATGTAACCTCGTGCCCAAAGCGGACGAACGATGGCGGAGACGTGCAACCCGCCTGTGTCGCGCGCCAAAACCAATTACGAGGACATTGATGATCTTTAATATTCTGCGCGCAAGCGCCGGGACTGCGGCGCTTGGCGCGGCTTTACTGGCGTTTGCCCCGCCCGCCCTTGCCCAGCAGGCCGGGATCGAAATAGCGGTGGTGGATGCCAATGGCGCCCCGGTCGCAGAAACCGAGGTCGTAATCGAAAACGCCGCCATCGGCCTTTCGCGCAAGGTTCGCACCGACGCGCGCGGACAGGCGCGGCTCGACGGCCTGACCACGGCGGGCGAATACCTCGTTTCGGTTCCCGGTACGGCCCGGTATGAAGCCATCGCGGCCCGACCGGTGGAGCTGCGCGCCAATTTCTCGCGCAGCGTGATCCTGCAACTGGCCGATGCGGGCGGCGCGGGCATCACAGTCACCGCTTCGCGCGCGTTCACCGGGCTGAACACCTCCAACGCGGAAATCTCCGCGTCATTGGGGCGCGAGGAATTGGTGGCCTTGCCGATAGAGGGGCGCGACGTGATCGGCGCGCTGATCCGCCTGCCGGGCGTGGTGCCATCAACCGGGTTTTTTGCCGAAGCGCCGTCAATTTCGATCAACGGATCGAACGGGCTGGACACCAATTACCTGATCGACGGGATGGACAATAACGAGAATTTTCTCGGCGGGATCAAATTTCCCGTGCCCTTGGGCTTCACCCGCGAAGTTACCGTGCTGGCAAACAGTTATTCGGCAGAATTCGGGCGCACCGCCAACGGGATCGTCAATTACACCACCCCTTCGGGCAGCAATGAATATACCGGCGAAGTCTATGCGCTGGTGCGCCCCGGCCGGCCGCTTGATGCCCGATCCCCCTTCCCGCGCCGTGATCTTTCGGGCAATCCGGTGGGTGAAAGTTTTGAGCGTTATCAGACCGGCTTTGCGGTTGGTGGCCCGCTGCAACGCGACCGCACGTTCTTTTATGCCAATTATGAATATACCCGTGATCGCAACACCCAGGTGGTTGATGCGCCTGCGCTGGGAATTGTCGATACGGTTACCGGCAACAACGAATTTCACCTCGGCTCGCTGCGGCTTGACCATCGGCTGACCGAGGATTGGACGCTGGGTTTTCGCGCCAATATCGGGCGGGTGACGATTGACCGGCCCGGCGGCGGGCTGGGCGGCGGCAATGCCACCTTCCCTTCGGCCGGATCGAGGCAGGATCGGTTTTCGACCTTGCTGGCCGCTACCGCCAGTTATTCCGGGCTGGAATGGAGTTATGATGGGGCGCTGCAATTCAGCCGTTTTCGCTGGGATTTCGGTGAACCGGTGAGCGCGCCGGGGCCGCAGGTGGTGATCCGCGATCCATCGGGACTGGTGGCAGGCGTGGTCGGTCATCCGGGCTTTGTGTTCGATGATCTGGAAGAAACCTGGCAGACCACGCACCGGTTGCAACGCGATTTCGGTGCGCACCGGCTCAGCATCGGCGCGGACGTGATCCATTCCGATTTCGCGCTGCTGGGCGGGGGCAATCCCGATGGCAATTTCACCGTCGATCTGACCGCCGATCAACTCGCCAGCCTGACCGCGCGCGGGCTGGCGCTGACGGCGCAGGATGTGCTCGCGCTCAATCCGGTGGTCGCCAATTTCGCGGTCGAACTGCGTCCGCAAAGCTTTGGCACCAGCCAGAGCCTGATCGCCTTCTACCTTGAAGACCAATGGCAATTGTCATCCAACGTCACCGCGACGCTGGGGCTGCGGTGGGATTACGACACGCTTACCGAACGTGGCGGGAACAGCGGCGATTATGACAATATCGCCCCGCGCTTTGCGCTCAATTGGCAGCCCGATGCGCGATCAGTCATCCGCTTCGGAGCAGGGATTTTCACCGGCAAGCTTTCCTACGCAGTGATTTCGGATGCCCTGCAGCGCAATACCACATCAGCCGGGTTCCTGACCCAGCTGGGGCAGTTGCAGGCGGCTGGATTGATCCCGGCCGGAGCCGCGCTGGCGGACATCACCTTCGACGGCAACCTCACCGTATCGCCGCCCTGTGCAACCGTGTCCGAATGCCCCACCCCGGCGCAGGTTCAGGATCTGCGCGATAGTGCGATCATCAACGAGGCACGGATTCTCAGCCCCGATGGTTATGACAACCCGTGGAGCCTGCAATTGAGCGGCGGCTACCAGTATCAGGCCACGGATTCGCTAACCTTGTCGATTGACGGGCTGTATAGCCGGTCGCACAATCTGGTGCGGCTGCGCGATCTGAATGCGCCTGCATCCTTCACCCCCAACCTTGCCAACCTGACCGATGCCAACATTGCGCTGCTGCGCAGCCAGCCGGATAATACCGCCCGCTTCGCGCTCGCCCAAAACCTTGGGCTGGTGCGTTCGCAAGCCGATGCCGATGCCACACGCCCGGTGGCGCTGGTGCCCGGCGGCGCGCGCCAGATCACCCTGTCCGAAACCGAGGGCGCAGCCGAATATCTCGCGCTGATCCTGCAGGCGAACAAGGCCCGCGGCGATGATGATTATGGCTTTCAGATCAACTACACGCTGTCGCGCCTGCGCAACGATACCGACGACATCAATTTCCGCAGCCCCAATGCCAATGATTTCAGCACCGAATGGGGCCCTTCGGCCAATGATCGCCGGCATGTCATTTCGGCGGTCGGCTATCTCTATCCGGCAGACGGGTTGACAGTGACGCTGGCGGGTCTGTTCCAGTCGGGCCAGCCGGTCAATCTGGTGCCTGATGCGCTGATCTTCGGCACGCAGGATCTCAACGGCGACGGGGCGAGCTTTGGCGAGAATTTCGTCGGCAATTCCGACCGCTTCCCCGGTGCCAGCCGCAACAGCGAACGCCTAGGGTGGTCGGCCACGGTCGATCTGGGCTTGCGATATGCCCTGCCGGTGCCGGGCCGACGGATCGAGGCGAGCGCGGATGTGTTCAACCTGTTCAACACCAACAACCAAAGCGGCTTTGCCAACGCGGCGACCACGTCCAATCAGGTGCAATTCGGCGGCGGCGCGCCGTTTGTCCAGCGCAACGCAGGCCCGCCGCGCCAGTTCCAGTTCGGGCTTGCCTACAAGTTCTGATCCAGAAAAAGTCCCCGCGTCCGGGCGGGATCATGATTGCGTGAAAGCCTGACCGGCGCGGCGGCGCGGTCAGGCCCTACCGCTCCATTTCCTCGATGGCCGTCATGAGGCCGTCGGCCAAGGCTGTGGCGGCTCGCCGTGCGGCTGACCGATCGGCGGTGTCGGCAACCTCGTAAGTGTAAGCGGGAACATCATAGGTGGCATGAAACCAGTTCTTGGCGGTGCCGCTGCCGGGGTTGGCGTTGCGCGGTTCGATCGTGAAGGGGGAGCCCGCAAAATCTTCCTCCCGCCCTGCAAGCCATGCCGCCAGAAACCGCTGCTGCGCCGCGTTTGCCTCATCGCCTTGCACGTAGAACAGATTGCGGGTGGTCGAATGGAAATCAACCATAAGCACCGGCCTGACACGGGCCGGTAAGGCATCGAGCCATGCTTTCACCGCGCGGGTTTCCGGCTGGGCGAAATCACCCCAGTCGCGGTTGAGATCAGTGCTGCCGCGATTGGCGCGCCAGTGGCCGCGCGCGGCGCCATCGGGGTTGATCAGCGGCACGATCAGGAACTGCGTGTCAGCGCCCAGCCCCGGATCGCGCCCGGCGATACCCACCAGTTCATCGACGAACGCCTGCATCGCAATCGCCCCGGTCACTTCGGGCGGATGCTGACGGCCAAGCAGCACCACCAGCCTTGGTGCATCGGCGCGGCCCAACCGCAAAGCCTCGACCGGGCGGCCATCGTGCGATTGGCCAAGGGTCAATATCGGTGCGCCCGCCTCCGCGCTCCAGCGGCGCAGAACGGCTGCATGATCGTCCGGCGCGATCACTTCCTGTGCTGCAACAACGCCCGCACCGCCCGGCACATTCAGGCTCGCCGCCGCGCCGTCATCAGTGACATTCGCCGCCAATTCACGCCAGCCGCCACCGCCGTTCCATTTCGGCGTGTAACGGTGTTTCCCACCGAGGTAGCGCAAGGTGATCGAAACCGGCGCATCGCCTGCGCTTTCATAGCGGAACGCATACCACGGGCTGGGGTTGATCGGCGGTGCGTGTTCGGGTGTCACCAGCACCGCGAACTCCCGCTCACCCAAAATTGCGCAGGCGGAAGCTGACGCGCCGTCAAAATCGAACGCGATCATCGCTGATGCGGTGCGACATTCGTTGGCTGGGACAATCGCGCTGGCGGCAGGTGCCGGGGGCTGCGCCTGCGCGCCCGCCCCCAGCACCATTGCCATTGCCATTGCCATCGCGGCCAACAAATATCGCGTCGGCATCTTCATGAAGGTCCCGATCAGAAGTCCTTGCGCACTTGAACCGCGAACTGACGGCCACGCGCGCTGTGTAGCTCGCTGAAGAAGCCAAAGGTTTCATCGGCCAACGGCGGATCCTGATCGAACAGGTTGTTGATTGCAAACCGCAGCCGCGTGCCATCAAGCGGAGTCTTGTTGCGGATGGTGTAGGCGATTGAAAAGTTCATTGTGAAGAACGAATCAACCCGGAAGAAATTGGCGTTGGGATCGTCGCTCACGATCAATTCGTCGCGGATCACGCTGGTATCCCACACCTTGCCGACGTAATTGCCGAACAAGCCAATATCGATCGGCCCGCTATCCCAGTTGACCGAGCCGCTGAAACGCCATTTCGGCCGCCCTTCGATTTCGAGCAACTGGCCCAGACCGCCCACCGTCACATCCAGCGGCAGCACCCCGGCCTCAATTGCATCAAGGATTTCCTGCGCCTCAGGCCCAGCCGACTGCACGAAGCTGTCAAGCCGCGCAGCGTTGAAGCGCAGCCGGAACTTGCCCGCGCCAAAATCGGGCACATTATAGGAAAGCCCGAAATCCCACCCTTTTGAAATGCGGCTGTCGAGGTTGAAATAGGGATCCAGCACCTGAATGATATCGCCAGCCGGCGCGAGGCTGGTGCCGGTGAACAGGTCAATTTCCTCCTGCGTCGGCGCGGCGCGGATGACATTGGGGTTGGTGCTGCCATTCAACCGCCGCAGCAGATCGAGCGCAATCGCGTTGTCATCGCCAAATGTCCCCACCAGACCGGTCTGTTTGACGCGCCAGTAATCCGCCGTCAGCGTCAGGCCGCGCAGAAAAACGGGTTCCAGCACAACGCCAAAATTGATGCTGGTGCTGTCTTCGGGTTCCAATTCGTCGCTGCCGGAACGGAAGCTGATCGTGCCAGCCCCGGTACATGCACCAAGATTGGCAATCAGCCCCTTTTCTAATTGCGCCTGACACAGCACAAAATCATCGCGGGTATTGGACCGGGTGGTGCCTGCGTCATTGACCTGCACGAGGTTGGGCGCACGAAAGCCCTGCGACCATGCCCCGCGCAAGGTGACGCCGGGGATGGTGGACCATGATGCCGCGATGCGCGGAACGATGGCGGTCTCCTTGATATCGGTGAAGTGTTCCATGCGGCCTGCCAGCTGCACGGTGAGCGCTTCGACCAGCGGGATATTCATGTCCTCGCTGACCAGTGGCAGCAACACTTCGGCAAAGGCCGAATAGACCTGGCGCGCGCCGCTGGTATCGGGCGTGGGGCTGGTGCCGGCGACATCGCTGCCATTGAACTCGCCCGTCACGCTGTCGGTAAAGGTGATCGTACCATCCAGCCGCGGATCGCGATCATCGAAGAAGGTTTCGCGCCGCCATTCGATCCCCGCCGCGATGCCAACATCGCCGCCCGGCAGCTGGAACAGGTCATTGCGGCTGACCTTGAAATCGGCCAGCGCAAGGCTGGTGCCGCCCTTGCGGAACACATTGATGCGGAACGGATCAATCGACGAGGCCGGATTGGGGGTGCAATCGCCAATCCCCGGATCGCCGGTAACGCAGCCGCCGTTGAACGGGTTGTAGGCATCCGGGGTCGTCAGGTTGATCTGGTTCTGCATCAACGTGAGCGAGACGCGGTTGGCTGTAATGTCGCTCAACTTCGCATCGGAATAGACAAAACCCGTGTCAAAATCCCATCCGCCAAAATCGCCGCGCAGCCCGGTGACAATGCGATAGGTGTCCTTGTTCACCGAAATTTCGCGGTTGCCGACATCCACGAAACGCATCCGTTCCATGATCACATCGGCCCCGTCCGCCGCAATCGTGGTTCCGGGCAGGCGGTTGGGGTTGGGTGTGCCATCCGCCAGTTGAACCGGGCCGAACGGGTTCCAGAAAGCATTGCGCGCAATCCCCACCGGCACCGCGCTGAGAATTGCCGATGCATCATTATTGCGCTGGCTTTCCGACCGGAAAAAGCTGCCTTCGAAATAGGCTTCGACGTTGTCGGTAAGATCATAGCTTAACAGCGCCATCGCGTTGTAACGGTTCTTGCGGCTGATCAGGGTCTCACCGTCAAGAGTGTTGAAACGCACATTCGTGGTCGGGGTTGTGCCGTTGCGGGCGCACAGACCATTGCCAAAATCCAGCCTGCAACCTGCAAAGCTGCTTGGCTGAAGAAAGAAGTCATCGTCGCCAATCGGTGTGCGGCTGCTTGGCGCCTGAATGTCGAACTGGCCGAACGGGCCAAAGGTATTGCGGTTATTGAACGATGCATCGCCTTCAAATTCCGTTCCTACGACCAGCGGCAGACGGTTGTCATCGGCGGAAAAATCGCGTTCGGACGCGCGCATGCCATTTTCATGGAAATAGCCGCCATAGACCGTCAGGTTGCCGCGCCCCCCGCCAAAATCGAAGCCAAGGCCTCCGCTGATGGTAAAGTTGTAGAGGTTGGTTTCATCCGAACCGCGCCAGTCGGCGGACAGGAAGCCACCCTTGCGTTCGCCGCGCAGCACCGTGTTGACCACGCCCGCAACCGCATCCGCGCCATAGATCGCCGATGCGCCATCGCGCAGCACCTCGATCCGGCGCACGCTTCCGGGTGCGATTTCATTGGTGTCTGAACTGACCACCGGCACCAGCAATTCGGTCTGGAAACCGGGGTGCAGCGTCATCCGGCGACCATTGATCAGCAGCAGCGTGTTGCCCGTGCCAAGATCGCGAAGGTTGATCGACGCGACATCGCCGCGCGCACTGTTCTGGGTGGTGGCGTTCTGTTCGTTGAACGCGACCGTGCCCGCCTGCGGAATCGCCCGGAAAATCTCGTCCCCAGATACCGCGCCGGTATTTTCGACATCGGTTTCATCCACCACCGTCACGGGCAGCACATCATTGATCTTCGCCCCCTGGATCTGCGTGCCGGTGACGATGATTTCACGTTCAGGTTGCAGCGGCGGTGCGGGCGTTTGAGCGTCCTGCGCGTGGACGGCGCTGGCGGCAATCACGCTGCCGCCGCACATCAGGGCGAGCCTGCTCAAAAGTGAAATAGACATCATTATTCTCCCCGTTTCTGAATAATTTGAAGCGATTCTGCCCACTGCGCGAACAGCGCGGGCCATTGGCTAATTACCTGCCCCGGCTCGCCCAGACCCCAGCCGTGGCCGCCGTCGCGGAACAGGTGCAGTTCCGCACTTGCTCCGGCCGCGATCAGCTTCTGGAACAGCAGGATGCCGTGTCCGGGCGGTGTGGTCTTGTCGTCGGCGGCAGCGAAGATAATCGTCGGCGGCGCAGCAGCGCTGACATGGGTATCGAGCGACCATTCAGCCTCGGCCCTGGTGGTGGGTTTTTCACCAATGATCTCGCGCCGGGTGCGGGTGGTGTCGAACGGTTTGCGCAACGTCACCACCGGGAACAGCAGCACCGCAAAATCGGGCCGCGCCGATACCCGCTCGTAAGCATCCGCCCCGGCATAGAGCGCGCGTTCGGGCTGGAATGCGGTGAAGCCCGCCAGATGCCCGCCAGCCGAAAAGCCCATAATTCCGATCCGGGCCGGATCGACCCCGAATTCGCCAGCGCGGCTGCGGATGATCTTCATTGCCCGCTGCGCATCCATGAACGGCGCAGGCGCATCCCACCCGTCATTAGGGAGGCGGTAGATGAGTTCGAACGCCGTGAAGCCGCGCGATTGCAGCCATTCGGCCGCAGGGGTGCTTTCCTTGCGAAGCTGGATGCGGAAATATCCTCCGCCGCCCGCCACCAGCACAGCGGCGCCATTGGGGTTTGCGGGTCGGTAAACCCGCATTCTCGGCGTGGAAATGTTCGAAACCGCGCCAAGCCCGGCGCCCGATTCACCGATCTTTTCCGGCCCTGTGACATTGCCATTGCCCGGCAGACTGCCCGGCCACAGCAGGATTTCTTCCGGCGGGGTCTGCGCCGATAGCGCGAAGGCGGGAACCACCCCGATCAACGCCGCCAGCGCGGCGCCGGCCCCCAGCAGATTGCGGCGCGCGATCACGGCCCTTTCTCCAGCACTACGGCGATCTTCTCGCTCACCGGGCCGCTGCGTTCGTGGCGTTCGATATCCTCGACCGGGAGCGGCAGCGGAGCGCCCGCCATCGCGGCCGCCAGCCGGGTCTTGTCCAGCGCGTTTTCCCAGCGCGCCACCACAATCGTGGCCACGGCATTGCCAACGAAGTTGGTCAGCGCGCGGCATTCGCTCATGAACCGGTCAATCCCCAGGATCAGCGCCATTCCCGCAACCGGGACGCTCGGCAATACCGAAAGCGTTGCCGCCAGGATCACGAAGCCCGCGCCGGTCACGCCAGCGGCGCCTTTGGAACTGATCATCGCCACCAGCACCAGCGTCAACTGTTCGCCAAGGCTGAGATCAACCCCCACCGCCTGCGCGATGAACAAGGCTGCCAATGTCATGTAAATATTGGTGCCATCAAGGTTGAACGAATAGCCGGTCGGCACCACCAGCCCGACCACCGCCTTGCGGCACCCGGCGATCTCCATCTTTTCCATCAGGCTGGGCAATGCCGCTTCTGACGATGAGGTGCCCAGCACCAGCAGCAGTTCTTCGCGCAGGTAGCGGATCAGCGCGAAGATCGAAAAGCCGTTGAGATAACCAACCACCCCCAGCACCACGATCACAAACAGCAGCGAGGTGAGATAGAAGGTCGCAATCAGCGCGGCGAGGTTAGCAAGCGACCCGATCCCGAATTCGCCGATGGTAAATGCAATCGCCCCGAACGCGCCTATCGGTGCCAGCTTCATCAGCATGTGCACCAGTTTGAACACCACCTCGCTGAACGAGGCGAGCACATCGAGCACCAGATCGCTTTGCGGACGGGTCATCGCCAATGCCACCCCGGCCAGGATGGCGACCAGCAGCACTTGCAGGATCTGCCCTTCGGTCATCGCGCTGAACAAGGTTTCAGGGATGATGTTGAGCAGGAACCCGCTGATGGTCTGGGCTTCGGCGCTTTTGGTATAGGTCGCGACGGCGCCTGCATCGAGCGTGGCAGGATCGATATTCAGCCCCTCGCCCGGACGCACGACATTGGCGACCACCAGACCGATGATCAGCGCCAGGGTGGAGAAGAACAGGAAATAGGCAAACGCCTTGCCCGCGACACTGCCGACCGCCTTCATGTCGCTCATCCCGGCGATCCCCGTGGCGACAGTCAGGAAAATTACCGGGGCAATGATCATCTTGACCAGCTTGATGAAACCATCGCCGAGCGGTTTGAGCGCGGTTCCGAATTCAGGATACAAGTGCCCGATCAATGCGCCCAGCACGATTGCGGTCAGAACCTGCACGTATAGCTGCCGGTACAACGGCTTTCGGCGCGGCGGCACCATTGGCATTTCCGGCGTTATCGCTGCGTGCGAGCCCATCTGTCGCTGATCCTCCTGCCCCGTATTTTCCCATGTGCAGGATCGGGCCACAGGCGCAGGCCTGCAAGCAAATCGGCCCCCGCAGATCAGCGGCGCAAATTCAACAGGTTGCAGCCCTGATCCCGTTGGTTTGTGCGAAAATCCGCACAAATTTCTTGCCCTGAATGCGAAAATCCGCACATGGTCTGCGCGTGAGACCGGGGGAGCGCGCATCATGCGCAGCAAAATGGAACGCCGCAATCTGCTGCTGATCGCGATTGTCGGCGTGTTCCTGATCGGCGCGCTGGCAATGCTCGGGCTTGACCGCGCGATGCGGGTCAGCGCGCTGGAGGAAACCCGCGCAGAGGCGACAAGCGACGCGGCGATCCTTGCCGCAGGCCTCGAAAGCGAGCTCAACAAGTTCACGCTCGTTCCGCAGGTTTTGGCGGTCGATCCCGAAGTTTCCGCGCTGCTCGGCGGGGATCGAGGCCAGCGCGATGTGCTCAACCGGCGGCTGGCCGCGCTGGCGCAGCAGACCAATGCCGCGGCGATATACCTGATGGATGCCGATGGGCTGACGCTGGCGGCGAGCAACTGGAATCGGCCGGACAGCTTTGTCGGATCAGTTTACGGCTTTCGCGACTATTTCACGGACGCACTTGGCAATGGCACGGCGAGCGAGTTTGCACTCGGCACGGTTAGTCGCCGTCCGGGCCTGTACCTTGCCGAAAGGGTCGGCACATCCGAACGCCCGCGCGGTGTGGTCGCGGTAAAGGTCGAATTCGATAGCCTTGAAGGCAAATGGCGCGATGCCAAGGCCGGGGTGTTCGTTACCGATGCCGACGGGATCGTGTTGCTCAGCAGCAATCCTGACTGGCGCTTTCGCGCGGCCACCAGCGACAACCGGAATGGCCGCCGGGCGGCCCGCGATCCGGCGCGCGATGCGATGCGGTTCGGGAAAGACCGGATCGTCCCGCTGGCGCTGCCCGATGCCGGTGCAGCAGGATCGCCGGTGCGGATGATCGAGAATATCCAGCCAATCGCCCCGATCGAATGGGAATTGCACCTGCTCACCGACCCGGCTCCGCGCCTGTCGGCGGCTGTTGCCAATGGGCGGCTGGCGGGGGTCATCGGACTGGCAGTGCTGGGCTTGCTGGGGGCAGGCGCATTTGTTTGGCAGCGCCGCCGCGAAGCCCGTGCGGCGGACAAACGCGATGCGCATACGACCCTTTTGCGCGAACAGTTGCAGCAGGCCAACCGGCTGGCAACGCTCGGCCAGATTACCGCCGGGCTGGGCCATGAAATTCGCCAACCGCTGGCCGCGATGCGGGTCTATGCCGAAAGCGGCGAACGCCTGCTCGAAGCCGAGCGCCATGCCGAAGCAGCCGCGAATTTCGACAAGATCGCCGGGCTTGCAGGGCGGATCGGCCAGATCACCGAAGAACAGCTGCAATTCAGCCGGAAATCTGTCGGTGAACCCAAGCAGATCAGCCTTGGCGAAGTGATCGACGGATCGCTGCTGTTGCTGCGTGACCAGATCCGGCAAAAAGGCATAGGCCTGACGCTGCCGGGCGCGGAGGCCGCCAGCACAACGGTGCGCGCGCCGCACGTCCAGTTGGAACAGGTGCTGGTGAACCTGCTCCAGAACGCATTGCAGGCTGCCGAGGGTGATGGCGGGCAGATTGCGGTGACGATTACCGCGGATGGGCCAACAATCCGGCTGAGCGTTTCCGATGACGGGCCGGGCGTGCCAGCACATCTGCGCGATGAACTGTTCCAGCCCTTCGTCACCAGCAAGGCTGACGGTATCGGGCTTGGCCTGGCGATTGCCCGCGACATCATGCGGCAACTGGGCGGCGATCTGATCCACGAGGACACTGACAAAGGCGCAAGTTTTTCCATGATCCTGCCCGCCGCATGAACACCGCAGCGCAACCTTTGCACGTCGCACTGGTCGAAGACGACACGGCGCTGCGCGATGCGACCACGCAGGCATTGTCGCTCGACGGGGCGCAAGTGGTTGCCTTCCCCGATGCCCGCGCCGCACTCGGCTGGCTATCGGCTGACTTTCCCGGAGTGGTGGTAAGTGATGTGCGGATGCCGGGTATCGACGGGATCGCCTTCTTCACCCGGCTGCGCGACATCGATCCCGATCTGCCGGTCATCCTCACCACCGGGCATGGCGACATCGCGATGGCGGTGGAAGCGATGAAGAACGGCGCGGCGGATTTTCTGACCAAGCCCTATACCTCGGCCAGTCTGATCCGCGCAGTGCGCGCCGCCGCTTCGCGCCGGGGGCTGGCTTTGGAAAACCGCCGGCTGCGTGAAGAAGCCGGGCGCAGCGCCGGTGCCGCGATTCCCGGCACATCGCCTGCCGCCGAAC
>JBGSKN010000088.1:0-4323 GCA_041741215.1 Erythrobacter sp.
GTCAGAACCGGGACGCGGCTTGCCGGGGGCAACGCGGTCTTTGCGCGGCGCGTTGGTCAGCGTAGCAGCGCCCTTAGTGGGAGCTGGTGATGCAGCCGGGCCTTTGCGCGGTGCGATAGCAGGCGCATCAGCAGCCTTGCGCGAATAGGACGAGGGCTCAGCGGCTTTGCGTGGGAACGAGGCAGCATCGGCGCCCTTATGCGCGGCCGGACGCGCGAACGGCCCCTTGCGTGCCGGAGGGCGCGCAGGACGCGGGGGCTTGGCCGCGGTCGTTATCTCGACCTTTTCCGCTTTCTTCACCCCGCCGCGCGGGATCGGTTCGCCGGTGATCTCGCTGATAAAACGCGCCACGGGCTTGCCGGTCAGTTCAACCGCCTGCCCGCGCGGCAGATCGCCAAGGTTGAACGGGCCATAGCCGGTGCGGATCAAGCGATTGACCTTGAGGCCGAGATATTCAAGCACCCGGCGCACTTCGCGGTTCTTGCCTTCGGTGATGGTCATTTCGATCCACAGGTTGCGCCCCGAACTGCGTTCAAGATTGGCGTCGATCGCGCCGTAACGCACCCCGTCAATCTCGACCCCTTCGATCAGGTCTTCCAGCTGGCTTTGCTGCACTTCGCCAAAGGCGCGCGCGCGGTAAGTGCGCGGCACTTTGGTCGCAGGCAGTTCCATCGTGCGTTTCAGCCCGCCGTCATTGGTGAGCAGCAGCAGCCCTTCGGTGGTCAAATCGAGCCGGCCAACCGGCATCAGCCGCGGCGTGCCTTGGGGCAGGGCATTGCGCAGCGCGGTGTAGATCGTCGGGCGGCCCGCCATATCGCGTTCGGCGGTGATCAGCCCGGTGGGTTTGTGGAACGCGAACAACCTTGTGGCTTCGGCAGCGGCGACGGGGTTGCCATCGACCGTCACGCCCCTGAGGCTGGCGAGGATCGTTGCCGGGGTATCGAGCACCTTGCCATCGAGCGCTACGCGCCCTTCGGCGATCATCCGTTCGATTTCGCGGCGGCTGGCAACGCCTGCGCGCGCGAGCAGTTTGGCGATGCGATCACCTTCGGGGCGGTCGGCGGAGCGGGGGGGCTGGGTTGGCATCCGCTGCCAATAGGTTCCTGCCTTCTGGTTAGCAATGGGGTGGGATTAATCGGTCCTGACCCTAGTTCGCCGCGCGCAAGGCTTCGCTCACGATCTGGTCGACCCGCGCGATCCCGCCTTCCAATGTGCCGAGCGTCAGGCGGTCGATCGCGCCCGATTGCAGCCCTTGCTGACCAAGTTCAGCCGCGCGGAAATCTTCCGATGCGAACACCCCGCCGTCGAGCAGATTCCAGCTGCGTTCCCAGTGATCGCGCGCCTTGTCGGTCTGCGGTTCCTGCGGGATCAGCATGAAATCCTCAACCAGCGTCAGATCATGCGCCTGCGGCATCAGCACCATCACGTTGATGTAGTCGGGGCTGGGGACGATCACGCAAGCGGGCAACAGTTGGTAGGCAAAAGTCACCACCCGGCGCAGCGCCGCCATGTCGGTAAGGTCGATCCCCTCCATTTCCTCCAGCCGCCCGACCGCCGAGCGCTGATGCGGCCCGATCTGATCGCCTGCGGTGATCCCGTCCTTGAAGAACGGGCCGATGGTCGCGGCGTGGAGGCGGGTGACATGGTAGCTTTCAAGGAAGGCATCCATGATCAGCTTCCAGTTGCCTCTGACCGTGTGCATTTTGCGCCGGAACAGGTGCGCCTTGCCCAAGCCGAAAGCATCAAGATCATCGCCCAGACTTTGCGCGTGACTGAAATCTGCACCTTCGACCGGCGCAAACCAGATCAGCCCGCCTGCCTCGATACTCGGCAGTTCGACGAGACCGTAATCGCGCTTGTCCATGCCGGGGAAGGTTTCCGGCCGGGGCAGGGCCAGCAGGCCGCCGTCCAGCCGGTAAGTCCAGGCGTGATAGGGGCAGACCAGCCGCTTGGTGCATTGCACTTCGCTGCCTTCGACCAGCCGCGTGCCACGGTGGCGGCAGACGTTGAGGAACACGTGCGCCGTGCCCGCTGCGTCGCGGGTTATCAGCAGCGGGCGGCCGGTTGCATCATGCGCCGCCGCCATGCCGGGATCGGGCAGCAGCGCCGACGGGCAAAGCACCTGCGGCAGGCGATCGAACAGCGCCGCCTTTTCGCGCGCGAAATGATCGGCGCAGGTGTAGTTGCTGGCCGGAACGGTCTGGACCCCGCTCGCGACCTTGCCGTTCCCGCCGCGGATCGCCTCGGCCAGCGCCAATTGGCCCGGTGTGGGGCGCAATGTGGGTATATCTGTTGTGGCAGCGTTCATCGCTCTTTTCTCATCCTCGTCCCTGCGCCTAGTGTGGCAGAAGTTGGGGTCGAGCAAAAGGACAGGATGCATGAACGAGATCGGGGCAGCGCCACCACGCGACTGGGCGAGCGCGCTGAAGCCCTATCTGGAGAAGGAATCGCTCGCCGCGTTCTTTCTCGGCGTGTCCTCGGGCTTCCCCTACGCTCTGATCGGAGCAACGCTGACGTCCCGGCTGGCGCAGGACGGGATCGACAAGAAAACCGTGACCGCGTTCACGCTGGTGTTCCTTGCTTACAACTTCAAATTCCTGTGGGCGTGGGTCGTGGATGGGGTGCGCTTGCCGGTGATCGGACGGCTGGGGCAGCGTGTGTCATGGATGCTGCTGACCGGGGCGCTGGTGATCGCGGCGGTAGCGAACCTAGCGCTGGTCGATCCGGCAGCGAATATCGGCTGGGTAGCGACTTCGGCGATCCTTGTCGGCATTGCCGGGGCGACATTTGATATCGTCATTGATGCTTACCGGATTGAAACGCTGAAACCCGAACAACTCGGCGTTGGATCGGGGATGACACAATATGGCTGGCGGATAGGAGCAGCGGCGGCGGGTGCGCTGGCGCTGGTGCTGGCGGCGCGCGTCGGGTGGGAGGTGGCCTATTTCGCCTGCGCGGCTTTCGCATTACCTGCGATGCTGACCGCACTGGTGATGGGCGAACCGGCGAGGCGGCAAATCCCTGCGCGGACCAAGGGTGTGCGCGAGGCATTTCGCGCGATCTATGGCCCCTTCACCGAATTCTTCATGCGCAAGGGCGCGCTGCTGGTGCTGTTGTTCATCCTGCTGCACAAGATCGGCGACACGCTGGCGAACCTTACCGCGCGGCTGCTGCTCGATGACAAGGGATATTCGAACGACGAGATTGCGATCTACGATGTCGGCGTCGGGTTCTGGGCGTTTCTGATCGGGATTTTTGTCGGCGGGGTGCTCTATTCGCGGCTGGGAATGAAACGGTCGGTGTTGCTCAGCCTTGTGTTGATGGGCGTATCCAACCTCAGCTTCGCGCTGCTGGCGGCGGTCGACAAAACTAACCTCGGACTTGCGGCAACCTTCACCTTCGAGAACTTTGCCAGCGGGATCGGCGGAGTGACGGTAGTCGCCTATTTCGCCGCGCTCACCGACCTGCGCTTCACCGCCTCGCAATATGCGCTGATTTCGGCGGCGGCGAGCATTGTCGGGCGGGTTCTGACCGGGACCACGGCGGGCGCACTGGTGGAGGCGTTTGGCTATGTGAACTTCTATCTGTTCACGACTGCGGCGGCGCTGCCGGGGATCGTCCTGTTCTGGCTGATGATGCGCGCCGGGCTGATCGATGCGTCGATTGGAACGGCGGGGATGGTGAAGACGCAGGGCCGGGGCGAGGACGCGGGAAGCGGGGCCTGAACACCCGTAGGCCCGCTTTCCTACTTGGCTGCTTGTGGGCACAATCGCCTGCATGTCCTTTGGCGATCACCTCACCATCCCCGCTGAATCCCGGGTGATCGCATGGCGGGAATTTCTGTTCCTGGACAGTGTCTCCTGTGTCTCATACACACGGCGAGGCTGATCGGAGCGGGTGTCAGTCGGGCATTTCCCCGTTCAGCCGCAGCGCCTCGCCCGCGAGGTAGAGCGATCCGGCGATCAGCACGGGCAAGCCATCATCGGGGATTGCGGCCAGGGCGCTCGCCAGGTCGGGGGCGGCGCGGGCATCGGCGCCGAAGGCTGACGCCGGGTGCCAGTCATGTCCCGGAACCGGCACGGCGGTGATGGTCGCCAGCATCGGGCCAAGCGGGCCGGTCAGCGCATCCGGATCTTTGCCCTCGATCATCCCGATCACCAGATGCAGGCGCTGGCCAGCAAAATGCGTCCCCAGCATCGCGCCCGACTGTCGGTTGTGCCCGCCATCAAGCCACACTTCGCGCCCGTCTGTGAGCGGGCCGGGGGCGAGGCGCTGCATCCGTGCCGGCCAGCGCGCCTGCGCCATTCCGGCAACCAACGCGGC
>JBGSKN010000089.1:0-3040 GCA_041741215.1 Erythrobacter sp.
CGGCGCATGGCCAGTTTGGGCACCGCGCCCGCTTCAAGCGCCCCGCCGCGCCCCGATAGCGACGGATTGGTCATGAAATAACGGTGGCAGTTGAACGGCTTGGCCCCATCGCCCTTGGCTGCGACGACCCGCGAATAATTACCATCCGGGTGCAACCACCAGCTTTGTTCGGTATCGAGCATATTGGCCAGCAGCACCTGTTGCAGCACCTGATCGTGCACCGTGCGGTTGAGGATCGGGATCAACGCCTCAACCCGGCGATCCAGATTGCGGCCCATCATGTCGGCAGACGCGATGAACACAGCCGCCTGCGCGCTGGGCAGCGGCTGGCCATTGCCAAAGGCGAAGATGCGGCTGTGTTCAAGGAAACGGCCGATGATCGATTTGACCCGGATGTTTTCAGACAGGCCCACAATCCCTGGACGCAGGCAGCAAATCCCGCGCACCACCAGTTCCACCTGAACGCCTGCATTGCTGGCACCATATAACCGGTCGATCACGCCTTCATCGGTCAGCTGGTTGCACTTGAACCAGATCGCGGCCGGTTTTCCGGCCTGTGCATTGGCGATCTCGATATCGATCCGGCGATAGATTTCGGCGCGCAGATCGATCGGGGCAATGTGAATGCGTTCGAGCGCATGGGGTTCGACATAACCGGTGACAAAATTGAACATCTTGGCCGCATCGCGCCCCAGTTTGGGGTCAGCGGTAAAGAAGCTGAGATCGGTGTAAACCTTGGCAGTGACAGGGTGATAATTTCCGGTGCCAAAATGGCAGTAAGTGCGGAATCTTTCCCCTTCGCGGCGCACCACCATCGCCACCTTGGCGTGGGTTTTCCAGTCGGTGAAGCCGTAGATCACCTGCACCCCGGCGCGCTCAAGCTTGCTGGCCCATTTGAGGTTCTGTTCTTCGTCAAACCGGGCTTTCAATTCGACCACCGCCGTAACCGATTTGCCCGCCTCTGCCGCTTCGATCAGGGCATTGATCACCGCCGATTGCGACCCGGCGCGGTAGAGCGTCTGCTTGATCGCCACGACGTCAGGATCGGCGGCGGCCTGGCGAATGAAATCAACCACCACCTCGAAACTTTCGTAGGGGTGATGGATGATGATGTCCTTTTCGCGGATCGCGGAAAAAGCATCGCCGTCGTGTTCGCGGATGCGTTCGGGAAAGCGCGGGGAATAGGCGTCAAACTTCAGATCAGGCCGGTCTTCGCGGACGATTTCGGCCAGCCCGTCAATCCCGATCATGCCATCGGTCTTGATCACCGCGGCTTCATTTATGCCAAGCTGTTCGAGCAGCAGGGCTTCGGCGGCGGGATCGAAATCCTCCTCCAGTTCGAGCTGGATCACCTGCCCCCGGCGGCGGCGCTGGATTGCGCTGCGAAAGGTGCGCACCAGATCTTCGGCCTCTTCCTCGATTTCGATATCGCTGTCGCGCAGCACCCGGAACAACCCGTCGCCCTCGATCGTAAAGCCGGGGAACAGCGCGCCGGCATAGCGCTGGATCAGCCGGGCGATCGAGATATAGAGCACCCCGCTTTCACCCGTCACCGTATGCGGCACCCGGACAAAGCGCGGCAGCGCGCTGGGGATCAGCACCATCTCGATCAATTGTTCGTTCGTGTCGTCGCGGGTCAGCGTGAACAGCAGGCCCATGCCTTCGTTCTGGACAAACGGGAAGGGATGCGCCGGGTCCAGCGCCTGCGGGGTGATGATCGGCAGGATTTCTTCAAGGAAGAACGCCTTCAGCCACTTATACGCGGCCGGGCTGATGCGCTGTTCATCGGCAATGTGGATATCGGCCCCGGCCAGTCCATCGCGCACCGAACGCCAGATCGCCTGCTGGCGGTGCGACAATTCGGCCAGCTTTTGCCGGATCGCGGCGAGTTGCTGCGAGGGACTGCGCCCATCAAGCGACGGCGTTTCAAGCCCGCGCTGCACCTGCCCGACCAGCCCGGCGACGCGGATCATCATGAATTCATCAAGATTGCTGCCCGAAATCGACAGGAACCGCAGGCGTTCGAGCAGCGGATATTGTTCGTTGCACGCCTCGGCCAGCACGCGTTGATTGAATTGCAGCCACGATAGTTCGCGGTTGAAATAGGGCGATTCGTCGGGGCCGAGTTCAGCCATCTGCACAGCGCCCGCGCTGGCGGAAACATCGTGAGTGGCAATCGGTGACGTGCTCATCGCTTCCCTGTTCTGTCTCGCGCCGGTTCGTTGATCACGACACTCGCAAGCCCATGTTCGCTGGGCAGCGAGGTGTAAATCAGGAAGATGTGCTTGTCACACCCGTGTCAATTTGAAAGCCTCGGCTGACCCGGCACCTGCGGCGGCGCAGACCGGCCATCATACCAGATCCCGGCTATCCGCGATCTGGGTGATCCCGCGCTTGCCATTGGCATCGCGGCCCAGTTGCACGATCACGTCGATCACGCTGGCGGCATAGGCAATGGTGTCGGAACGGGTCAGGCCGATCCCGGTCTGCATCACCATCAGCGACAATTGTTCAAGCGCGCCGCGCAGCGAATTGGCGTGGATGGTCGAAAAACTGCCCGGATGCCCGGTGTTGATCGCCCGCAGGAAGGAGACGCTTTCCGCGCCGCGCAATTCGCCCAGCACGATGCGGTCGGGCCGCAGGCGCAAGGCGGCTTGCAGCAATTCATTGGCGGTGACCTTTGCCTCGCCCAGCTCACCCTTGATCGCGACCAGGCCGACCGCGTTATCGCCGGGGAACTTCAGTTCGGGCGTATCTTCGACCATGACCACGCGTTCCGTGCGCGGAATCTCGCCCAGCATGGCGTTGAGAAAGGTGGTCTTGCCGGTGCTGGTGCCGCCTGAAATCAGGATGGTGCGGCGCGCGCGGATCGCTGCGCGCAGATAGGCAATCGGCTGCGCTTGCGGATCGGGCAGGTCGATCTGCCGCTCCCCCGCCAGCGGGCCGGTGTCATAGGCATCAAGCGGCAGATCGAGCCGCCAGTGGCGGCGGATCGCCATCACCCAATGCTTGCGGCTGGCAGGCGGGCCGCAGAACTGCA
>JBGSKN010000090.1:0-6552 GCA_041741215.1 Erythrobacter sp.
CGAGCCTTGGTCCGAGTGGATCAGGACCCGATGCTTCGGTTTGCGCCGCCAGACGGCCATATGCAGAGCCTGCAGGACCACATCCGTAGTCTGGCGGCTTTGCATCGACCAACCCACCACGCGGCGTGAGTAGAGATCGAGCAGCGCACGGATCGCGTCACCGGTGCGCTCGCGCGCCCGTAGTTCCAGAACCTGGCCCACGAAAACCAGAGCTACGATCACCACCGCCGCTTCGAAATAGGTGCCGACGCCGTGGCCCATCCGGTACTGTTCTGGAAACACGCCCGGCAGGAACGTGGCGACCAGCGAGTAAAGATAGGCCGCACCGACGCCGAGGCTGATCAGCGTCCACATGTTGGGCGATCGGTTCACTACCGAATCCCAGCAGCGTCGGAAGAATGGCAGGGCCGCCCAGAGAATGATCGGCGTCGCCAGCACGAACTCAAGATAGCTCGCCGTTTGGTGCCCGATCCACTCGCGTACGGGCAAGGCGACGAGTTCGCCCATCGTCAGCACGATGAGCGGCACTGCTGCGGCGGCCGAGATCCACATCCGGCGTGTGAAGTCTGAGAGTTCCTCGCTGGGCTCGTCCGACGGCAGCATTGGCTCCAGCGCCATGCCGCATATAGGGCATGCTCCCGGTGCTCCGCGAACGATCTCGGGGTGCATCGGGCAGGTGTACTGGACGTTGGCCGGAGCCGCCTTCTCCCGTCCGGCGGCGTGGCCGGAGGCATAGAACCAGGGATCAGCCTTGAACTTCGTCTGGCATTTCTCGGAGCAGAAGTGGAAGTTTTCGCCTTGGAACTCCGCGTGAAGCCCGTCGGGTTTGACTGCGACCGTCATCCCGCACACCGGGTCCTTGGCCGTCTCATCTTCCGCCTGGGGGGCGGATGCTGCGGGGTGATGGTCGTGGTCCATGTGCTGCTAGCCTCACCTTTTTCTCGGTTTAGGGCTTCCAGCGAAAATACGTCGAAGCCAAGCTCAACTGCGGTTGCGTTCGCCTTCTGGGTCCCGGTTGCGCGCGCCGACACCCCAGCGCCATGTGGCTTATGCTTGATAGGCCAATCCATCCGCACAAGCGATGGCTTAGCGAGCGAACTGGCAATAATCGTAAAGATGACTTCAGAATGAGCCGAACACCGCGTCCAATCACCACGCCATCGGGGGGCGGTTAACTTCCTTTGGGCAACGAGAACGGCTGGAGCGGTGCGATCCCCAGACCCAGAATGCCAGCCAGCCCGTTCCGGTATTTCAATTCCTCGTCAGAGATCATCCGGCTGGTGGTGATGATGTATGTGCAGTTCCCCTTTTTCGCTTCGGAATGCGGAGAGCCTGCTGGACGAGCGCGGGATCGACATCTGCCACGAGACCGTGAGGCATTGGTGGAACCGGTTCGGCCCGATGTTTGCTGCCGATGTGCTGAGGCAGCGGGCAGCAAGGCAGTCGCCAAGTTTGCTGATATCGGATCGGTGGAGGCAAGGGTCATCTGATTGCGCTGGCTTCCCGTTACGGATGGTAACGCCCTGCGCACAGATGAAGAGGGGGCCGCGCCGCCCGATCATGCGATCTTGTAAGCGGCGCGGCCCCGACCAGCAGCGGGGTTGGGGGGGGAACTGCTGGTTCATAGAGGCTTTCGTCATGATCCCGGAAAAGGTTACAAACCGGGTGTCCGTGCCCGGCTGGCAAATGCCGTTTCCTGCAACGCGGGGTGGTCAAACCAAATGATGCCTGCTTGTTTCCCGATGTGCGGTGTGTAACGCCCAAGGGCATCCTGCCGAACGGGATCAGGTGCGCCAACATGGCCGGCGCTCAAAGACGAAAAGGGCGAATCATGAAGCTGTTGCAGTATGCGGTAACCCGGCCCGTGATCACCAACGCGTTGAAGGTGGCGCTGGTTGTGGGCCTGTGCCTCAATGCCATCAATCAGGGCGCGCAGCTCTGGTATGGTGAAGGGGTCGACTGGCCCAAGGTCGGGCTGAACTTTCTCGTGCCATACCTTGTGGCAAGTTACAGCGCGGCCCGGATGTTCACGAAATCGCAGTCTGATTAAACAGCAGACCCCTCATCGAAATTGTAACCTTTTGCCGCGCGCGGGCGAAAGCGAAGGCAGCATGTCTGCGACAGCCAACCCGCAATCACACAGCCATTCGATCTGAAAGGACGCACCGATGTTTGTTCGAGCCATAGGCACCTTTTTGGCGTTTCTTGCTGTTGCCTTCGCGGCACCGGCGATCGCGGCTCCGGCATGGCAGGATTATAACGCGGCGGCATTCACCCGCGCGCAGGATGCCGACAAAACGATCATCGTCGATGTTCATGCCGTGTGGTGCCCGACCTGCAAGGCCCAGGCACCGACTCTGGATGCCTTGCGCCAGGAACCCCGGCTGAAGGATGCGGTGTTTTTCAAGGTCGATTTCGACAAGGAAAAGGCATTCCTGCGCCAACACCGCATTCCGCGCCAGTCGACCGTGCTGGTGTTTCGCGGCAAGCAGGAATCGGCGCGATCGATTGCCGAAAGTCGGGCAAAGCAGCTGCGCGCAGCGGTGATGGCGGGGATCTGAGTCGCTTGCTTCATTTGAATGGGAACTGATGTTCAGCGAACTTGCCCTTGCGTTCGTTGCCGGTCTGGTAACGATCCTCAACCCTTGCGTATTGCCCTTGATCCCGATTCTGGTCGGATCGGCGCTTGGCAAACACCGCATGGGGCCGGTGGCTTTGGCGAGCGGGCTGGCGCTGTCGTTTTCGACCTTCGGCTTCGTGATCGTCGCTTTCGGGTTTCAGCTGGGCATCCCGGAACAAGGGATCCGCCTGTTCGCGGGCGGGCTGCTCGCGGCGGCAGGGGTCATCCTGCTGGTTCCTGCCTTGCAGACCCGGCTGACCATGCTGTTTGCGCCCTTGACCAACCGTGCCCAAGGCGCGCTGGAACGCACCAGCGGCGAAGGGCTTGGCGGCCAGTTCGCGATCGGGGCGCTGCTTGGTCTGGTATGGGCGCCCTGCGTTGGCCCGACGCTTGGCGCGGCCATTGCTGCGGCCAGCCAGGGCGAAGACCTGGCAGCGGCATTTGTGACATTTCTGGTGTTCGCTATCGGCGTGGCATTGTCGGTTACAGGCTTTGCCTATGGGTCGCGGCGCGCCATCGGCAAACGGGCCGGAACGCTGCAACGGCTTGCCCGCTATGCCAAGCCGGTGTTCGGCGCGATGCTGGTGCTGGTCGGGACAATGGTGCTGACGGGCGCGGACAAGCTGATCGAAGCGGCGCTGGTGAATATCATGCCCGACTGGCTGATTACCCTGACGACCCGGTTTTGATCTGATCGGCAGGATCGTTCCAGTTGAGCAGCCGATGATCGAAACCGGCACGAAGCGCCGGCTTGATTACCTCGAAGTAGGGTGAGACATCGAAATCACGCGGGGTGAACAGGCTGTGGTGACGAATATGCATGATATCACGCACGCAGCCTTCGCAATCGGGATCCTTGCTGATTTCCTGCGTGATTTCGGGCAGGATCGGATAGCGGATTGACTGGAACGCCTGCGCGATCAGTGTCGAACAGATCGCCTTGGTCGGTTCCCCGCTGCCCAGCGCAATCATGCGCCGCCGCCAACTGCTTGGCACAGGCGGTGTCGGACACAAATAACGCGCCAGATCGATGACATTGGCCAGATCATATTCGTCGCCGATGTGGCTTTTGGCAAAGGCGACGACCTGCGCCAATTCGTCGTCACGCAACCCTGCGGGCCGGCAGATTCGGGTGTGATTTTCAGCAAACTGGCTCAGCGAAACCTGCCGGACACCATCGACGACATCGGCCTCGACAAAGATCGGCAAGGCGCCGGTTTCGCGGTCCTGCCCCGCAACGCACAAGGCGGCGTGCGACCAGGTTGATTGGGTCAGATACTTGATCGCAGTGCTGACCCGCTGGCGGCCATCCACCAGCAGGACATCGCCCGGCCGCAGGCAGGCTGCCAGCGCCTCCGGATCGGCGGGCATGGCGGCATAGGGCGAGCGCGAGGGGGCGGTAAGGAAGCCTGCCAGAAGGCGGCCTGCTGTCCTGAACGCCTGCCCCATCGATCAGACCGATTCGGCCAGCAGATGCGATCGGGCCATATCGCGCAGCACGCCCGCTTCAAGCTGTGCATCTTCGAGCAGCGCCGCGACCAGATCGCCCATCGATACCAGCCCGGCCACATCGCCCGCCTGATTGCGGACGATGGCGTGGCGGCTGCGCGCGCGGGTCATCGCCTCCATCACGCTGGATGCATCATCTTCGCAGGTGCAATTGAGGATGGAGCGGCGCACGAAGATCACGACCGGCAGATTGAGGCTATGGATGCCGCGGGTGGTAATGGCTTCCATCAATTCCGCCTGCGATACGATTCCGATCAACTTGTCTGTCGGATGGCTGGCCACACCGATCGAACCAATCGCCATACGGTGCATGATCGCGACCGCCTCCATCAGCGGCACTATTTCGCGCACGGTTTCGAAGTGGTGCCCTTTGCGATTGATAATGGAAGCGATCTTCATTTCAGGTGCTCCTTCACAAGGCCCCTTCCACTGGTTCGCCCCTTCGTAACAATCCGTTACAGATCGGGCCGTTTGATTTGCACTTATGCCTGTCAGAGCGTGAAGCAGGAACCATCCGCAGCAATCAGGGTGGGGCCGCGGTAATGGAGTGCAATCGCGCCGAGGCTTTCTTCCAGACGCGAAATCGAACGTTCCATATGGTGCGACAATAACAGCTGGCGCGGGGCGATACCGGCCGCCATCTGTCCGATTCCGCTGGGGGGGCGATGCAGGCCGATGGGCTGGCCATCGCCTTCCGGGATCACGTGATGCGCGATCAGCAGATCGGGCTGGTGATCGCGCAGCAGCCGGTCGAACCCGCTCGACGCGGCGCTCTGGTCGCCAGCAAACACGATGTCGCGGCCCTTGACCTTGACCAGAAAGGCCAGCGAGGGGACCACGCCGTGGTGGACGGGAATGGCCGTCACCGCCAGATCCGGGGTGATCGCCACGCGGGTGGTGGGGGCATTATCGGGATCGGTCGCGGGAATCTCGCGCACATCGAGTATCCGGCGCCCGTCGCCGCCATCAAGATAGCCGCCAAGATAGCTCCACGCGCCGCCATCACGCCCCAGTTGCGCAGTGACAAAATCGCCCGCCCCCGGAAACACGCTGCCCGCCGATGGGCCGATAAACACCAGTGGTTCGGTTGATCGTTCAAAGCTGCCCGAATTGAGAATGCCGGTCAGGCCAGCAGTGTGATCGGCGTGAAAATGGCTGAGCGCGATGGCCTTGAGATCATCGACCTTCAGCCCCGCCTCACCAAAGCGGATAAAGCTTCCCGGCCCGGCATCGATCAGCAGCTGCGCGCGCCCATCAACCCACACTGCATAACTTGTGCCCGCGCGCGACCCTTCGGCAATCGGCCCGCCGGAACCCAGCACCTGCACGCCGACTTCGGCCTTGCGGCAGATGTCAGCCCCGCTGGCGGCTGGCGTCAGGTCTTCCGGGCTGACAGATGCGTTGCTGCACGCGGCGATCAGGACGCAGCACAAGGCGGCGGCGCGCATGGGCAGGTGGTTTTTCAGCATGGTGTCTCCTTTTGCCTGATCCTACGGTTGCTGCAGCCCAATTGCTACAGCGCGGCGTCGTCCTGCATCTTGCGATGCTAACGGAACCGGGCGGGCTTCAGATCATATTTCGCCAGCTTGTCGTAAATCGTCTTGCGGGGGGTATTGAGCAGGGCTTGCAATCTGGCGATGTCTCCGCGCGCTTGCCGCAAGCCGTCTTCGAGCACCGTCCGCTCGAAATCCGCGACGATCCGTTGCAGCGTGCGCTGATCGCCGCCTGATGCTGGCGAGGCGCCCATATCCGCCAGCCCCAGCACGAAAGCGCGGGCATAGCCGCTGAGTTCGTGCAGGTTGCCCGGCCAGTCATGCGACTGGACATGGCGCCATTGCAACTCGCCGATAGCGGGCGCGCGAAGGCCAAGTTCGCGCGCGTGCCGGGTTACGAACAGCCGAAAAATCTCGGGAATGTCCGCGCGTCGTTCCGACAGCGAGGGGAACGCGATCTGCACCGCGCCGAGCCTGTGCCACAGCGGATCGCGCGGCAAGGCCGCTGGCCCGGCGGTGTCATCGATCAAATGCGAAACGATGATGCGGATATTGAGCCTGCGCGCGCGATCCGCGCCGATTGGCAGCACGTGGCGGGTTTCCACCAATGCCAGCAGGCGGGCTGATAACGCGCTGCCCGCGCTCTCGATTCCGTCGATGAACAAGGTTCCGCCATTGGCGCGTTCAACCAGCCCGGTGCGCGATAGTGCCGCGCCCGGATCGCGCCCGAACAGCAGCAATTCGGCATCTTCATGCGCCAGCACCCCGGCGTCGAGGCTGATAAACGGGCGGGCACGGCGCGGGCTGAGATCGTGGATCAGCCGCGCCGCATGGGTTTTGCCGGCCCCCGGCGGCCCGATCAGCACCACATCAATTTCCGATCGCGCCACACCTTCGATGACCGACCGCAGCCGTTCGGCGGCAGGCGAT
>JBGSKN010000091.1:0-3223 GCA_041741215.1 Erythrobacter sp.
CAGTTCAGCGGCGCGCCGCGCCCTTGCCCCAGCCTCCAGCTCCCTGGCGAGCGACTGCGCCTGACTGCGCTGCGCAGCCGGAACATGATTATCCATCTGCGCCAGCGCATCGCGGGCCTGAGGCAGCCCCGACCCGCTTGCCAGGGTCATCAATGCATAGGCGCGCACCCAATCGAGCGGGGCGTAATCCGCATTGAAGTGCGACAGGCCGAGCACATATTGCGCGCGCGGATCGCCGCGATCGGACGCGGCGCGGATCAGCGGCATGGCCTTGTCCTTGTCACCTTCCTGGAACAGCAACAGCCCGTAATTGTCGGCAGCCTTGATATGGCCAAGCCGGGCTGCCTCTTCATAGAGCTGGCGCGCGCGGGCATTATCGATCTCGACCCCGCGCCCAAGGCGATAGGCCTGCGCCAGATTAAACACCGCATCGGCATCGCCCGCCGCAGCCGGGCCCTGCCATTCGGCAACCGCGCGGGTAAAATCGCCCGCCGTCCAGGCATCGACCCCTGCTTTGACATCAGCCCATGCCGGGCCTGCAAGCAGCGCCAGCGCGGCGATGCTCAACCCTGCGCGGGCGGATATTGCGGCAATGCTCCGGGCGGCCTTCGATTTCATCATCCGTGCTCTGGTTTGCGCTCCATGCGGTGCTGCATGATCGGTGCCTGTCGCCATAACCCAAACAGGGTTAGCAAACCGTTGCACGGTGTTGAAGCCCTGCCCGGACACGGTGGAATTGTGCAACGCCGGCCAAATGGATTGCACGCAGGCGGCCGATCTTAACCCTAAATTAGGGGTATCCTGCGATCCCGTGGTCATCCAGCCGTTGTCAGGTTCCGCAATAAGGCGGCCCGCAGCGGATCAACCCAAGGGGACCCAGGCGTTGCGTGTACTCGCTTTGGCATCGCAGAAAGGTGGATCGGGCAAGACCACCCTGTCCGGACATCTCGCCGTCCAGGCCCAGCGCGCAGGCGCTGGCCCGGTCGTGCTGATCGACATCGACCCGCAAGGTTCGCTCGCCGATTGGTGGAACGAGCGAGAGGCGGAATATCCCGCCTTCGCGCAAACCACCGTATCGCGGCTGGCCAATGATTTGCAGGTGCTGCGTCAGCAGGGCTTCAAACTGGCGGTGATCGATACGCCGCCGGCCATCACCATGGCGATCCAGGCGGTCATCAGCGTGGCCGAACTGATCGTTGTGCCGACGCGCCCATCTCCGCACGATTTGCGCGCCGTAGGGGCAACGGTTGATCTGTGCGAGCGCGCGGGCAAGCCGTTGGTATTTGTCGTCAATGGTGCCACCCCCAAGGCCAAAATCACTTCGGAAGCTGCGGTCGCGCTGTCACAGCATGGCACTGTGGCGCCGATCACGCTCCACCACCGCACCGATTTCGCCGCCTCGATGATCGACGGGCGCACGGTGATGGAAGTCGACGCCGATAGCCGCAGCGCGGCCGAAATTACGGCATTGTGGCGCTATATTGCCGATCGGCTCGAAAAGAATTTCCGCCGCACCGTGTTTGCTCCGACCCCCAATGGTCAGGCGCAGCAGATGGGCGGCGTGCCGCGCCCCGCCGGTGGCTTTGGCCGCCGGGTAGCCCAGTAAGCGAAGGGGCCATGGCAATGTCCGAACCCGGTTTCGCTTCGCTCAGCCCGACCTTGCTCGCCCGCAAAGGCGGTGCGAAGCCGGCCATGCGCCCGCAGCTTGCCCCGTTGACGCAGGCCGCAGCCAATGTGTCCGACGAACAGCTAGAAGACCTCGGCTGGAACGACATGGATGGGGCCGATGGGGGCGCTGACATCGTGCCGATCAGCCCCGACATATCAACCGATGGTAGCGCACCGGCCCACGGCCCGATTGTGCGTCGCCAGCAGCACCGACTCGAAGAACGGGTGCTTGCCGATGCCGCAATGACCGGCCCGCAGGACAGCGACCCTGATTACGATATAGAGGATGAGGAATACGCTCCCCTCCAGTCCCGGTCGGCTCAGGTTGCCGTGCTGGCAGCCGCTGCGCCGAAACCACGCGCGCCTGCTCACCGCGCTGCCTTCACGCTGCGGCTTGATGCCGAGCGCCACCTGAAACTGCGCCTTGCCGCAACGATGCAGAACGTCAGCGCGCAAGCGCTCGTGACAGAAGCGCTCGATCGATTGCTCGCCGAAGTCGTTGAGCTTGATGTGATTGTCAAACACCTCAAGCACCACTGACCGGCACGCACCAACCACCCATGCAACCACAACCTGAACCAGCAAAATCAAACGGGGAAATGACAATGGACCGCAGCATCAGACAAGCACCGCGTATTGCGCTTGCCGTCTCGACCGCGCTCGCCGGGCTGGCGCTGGCGGGGTGCAGCACCTCGACAGCACCCAAGGCCGATATGTCGTTTGCCAGCGCGCAAACCGCGCTTTCCAAGGGCAAGGTCGACAAGGCCATCGTCCACGCCGAAGCCGCAGTTCTGGCGGAACCGCGCAACCCCGGCTACCGCGCGTTGCTGGGCGCCACCTATATGGAGGCAGGGCGTTTCCAGTCGGCAGCGACCAGCTTTGGCGATGCGCTCGATCTGGGTGATGAAAACCCGCGCACCGTGCTGAGCTTCGCGCTCGCCAAAATTGCGCTGGGTGAAGGCCGTTCGGCCTCGGCGGTGCTTGATGAATACGCCAATCTGATCGATCCGGCTGATCTTGGCCTGGCGCTCGCTCTGGCGGGAGAGCCTGAACGCGGCTTGCATGTTCTGGTGAACGCGGTGCGCGCCAGCGATCCGACCCCCAAGCTGCGCCAGAATCTCGCCTACACCTATGCGCTTGCCGGTAACTGGCGCGCAGCGCGGGTGATGGCGGCGGAAGATGTTCCGGCTGACCAGCTCGATCAGCGCCTGACCCAGTGGGCCGCAATGTCCGCGCCCGAACAGTTCCGGCAACGCGTCGCAAGCCTGCTCGATGTCACCCCGCAGATGGATGCGGGCCAGCCGCAGCGCCTTGCGCTTGCCAACTTCCCGAGCGACGCGGTGATGTTCGCCCAGGCCGCTGATCAAGCGCCGGTGGAAATGGTGGCCGAAGCCCCTGCTCCGGCATCGTCGGCCATTGCAGACACAGCCCCGGTCGCCACCTTTGCGCAGGCCTTTGAAGAAGCCCCCGCCGCCCGGCCCGCACCGCGCATCCGCTATGTGTCGAAACCGGTAGTGCAGCAATTGCCCACCCGCGCCGCCGGACGCACAGCCCC
>JBGSKN010000092.1:0-2162 GCA_041741215.1 Erythrobacter sp.
GCAAGCTGGCCGTGAGCGCGGCGATCATCAAGCCGATGGCGGCCAGCCCCGGTGTCCCCGCCAGAAGGCCGAGCAACAGGATCTGCAACGTCTCCCCCTCGATCTTGAGCAGCGCGGCGGCGGGGACAGTCGCCAGCACCAGCGGCGGGCCGAAGCTGAGCCAGTGCGCGACCAATCGCACCGCCATCATCGCTTCTTCCGCCATCCCGCGCAGTTTGAGCTGATCGAAGAAGCCCAGATCAATATCGCGCGCCACCAGCTTTTCCAGCGGCAGGATCGCCGCCAGCAGCGCCGCGATCCACACCACTCCGCCGCCGGTTTTTGCCAGCAGATTGGCATCCGGCCCGACCGCGAAGGGAAACAGCATCGCCACCGCGACGAAGAACACCACGGGCAGCGCCGCGCCGCTTCCGGTGAAGGGGAAGAACTGCGCCAGATCGCGTTTGAGGAGCGCGGCGATCATGCGTCGTGCTCCTGAGGTGCATAATCCTCGATCGCGAAACTCGTCATCCCCGGCACATCGAGCATCTGGTGCGATGCGATCAGCGCAATCCCGCCGCCATCGCGGTGTTCGCGCACCAACGCGCTGACGAGCGTCTGCGACGCGGCGTCGAGGCCCGACAACGGCTCATCCAGCAGCCAGATTTGCGCCTGCTGCCCGACAAGGCGGGCGAGCGCGGCGCGTTTCTTCTGCCCGGTCGAAAGGTATCGCACCGGCACTTCGAGCAAGCCGCCCAGACCGAGCCGATCACAGCATCTTTCCAGCGCGAGGAACCCGGCCCGGTCGATCTGCGCCCAGAACGCCAGCGCGCGGCCCAATGGCAGATCGGGATCAAGCCCGCTGGCTTCATCGAGCAATCCAAGCGTCCCTTCGCGCCGCACCTGCCCGGCGCAGGGAGTCATCAGTCCCGCCGCTGCCCGGATCAAAGTGGTCTTTCCCGCGCCGTTCGCGCCGGTCACATGGCACACCGCCCCGGCGTCGAGCGCAAAGGACAGCCGCCGGAACAATAGCCGGTCCCCCCGGCGGCAGGCGAGATCATGCGTTGACAGGGCGGGCGGCAAGGCTTGCATTGGACAAGCGCGTTAGGGAAAAGCGCCTCTGCAAACAAGCGACACGCAACAAGGAACCTGCGCTATGCCCGTCCCCGAACTCGGCCCAAGCGAAATCGAACAACTCCTCGCCGATCATCCCCAATGGTGCCTGACGCGCGATGGCAAGGCGATTACCCGGACATTCCAGTTTGCGGATTTCTCGGCCGCGTGGGGTTTCATGAGCCGGGTTGCCCTGCTGGCCGAGACGCAGGATCACCACCCCGAATGGTTCAACGTCTATGCCAAGGTCGAAGTGACGCTGACCACGCATGATGCCGGGCCGAGCGGCGGATTGTCGCAGCGCGACGTGCGGCTGGCGCACGCGATTGATGGGATTGTATAAACACAACCGTTCACCCTGAGCCTGTCGAAGGGCCAGTGCGAGGGGCTTCGACAAGCTCAGCCTGAGCGGGTTGGGATGGGTGCCTTACTTCCCCAGCAACGCCTGCCGCCCGGCTGAGCGCTGTTGCCTGCGCAGCTTGCCGGGCATCCAGCGTTTGGCGAAAGCCAGCTGGCGCGCGGTTTTGCCGACCAGATAATGCACCTCATCGCCGTGAACCGCGTTCCATATTGCCTGCGCAACCTCCTCTACCGGGGTGATTTCAAGCCCGGCGCTGGTCACCCGCGCGCGAATGTTTTCGTTGGTGTTGCGGTTGCCCGTGCCATCGAGCAGCGGGGTGTCGATGAAGCTGGGGCAGATCGAGGATACCTTGATCCTGTCCGGTGCCCATTCGGCATCAAGGCTTTCGGCGATTCCGCGCACCGCGAACTTGGTGGCGCTGTAAACGCTCATCCCGCTGCCCCCGGTGATCCCGGCGGCGCTGGCGATGTTGACCAGCGCCGATCCCGGCGCGCTCGCCTTGAGGAAGGGATAGACCGCCTGCGCGCCGTAAAGCACCCCGCGCAGATTGATGTCGAGGCAGGCGTCGATCTCGTCCTTGCCAAGTTCAGCCAGCGCCCCGCCGGTGCCGATCCCGGCATTGTTGACCATCGCATCAATCCGGCCCCCGGCAGCGGCGGCGAAGTCCGACAGCGCCGCGTCCCACGCCGCCCGGTCGCGCACGTCGAGC
>JBGSKN010000093.1:0-15630 GCA_041741215.1 Erythrobacter sp.
GCGTTGGCCTGCAAGTTTGACCAACGTGCCACCTGCGGCACCCAAAACACATTCGAGGCGAGATATTCTTCGGGGTCTTCCGGGTCGGCGTATTCCTCCTGAAGCAGCTGTGCGCGATGCTGCTCGAACGCTTCGGAGATATACTTGAGGAAGATAAGGCCAAGGGCGACGTGCTTGTACTCGGACGGCTCAAGGTTTCCGCGCAGCTTGTCCGCTGCCTTAAAGAGCTCGGCCTCGAAGCCGAGATCTCCGCCGCCATTTTTCTGTGATACCATGGGTGTTTAATTCCTCCGCTTGCAGGCGTAGCGGAACATGGCCGAAGGGGGCAACAGCCGATTGCGGGCAGGAAATGAAGTTGGTGGCGGGGCTGCAATTGAAAGCTGCAAACCCGCCACCTAGGCGATTAATTCGTCGCCTCATCTATTTCGGCATTCGCGGCATCCCAGTCCGCGACCGATGGTTGATCGGCAGCAGCCGGACGGGATGGGTTGCAAGGTCTGCAGTAGCAACCCCAGTATGCTGCACCATGAAGGCGAGATATTCTGACAGCACCTGCTGCACCCCGTGCGTATCGCTGCGCTTCGAATAGTGCAGGGCATTCGTGCCAGTGCGCGCGTGTCCCATAACGTCGGCGCGCATGAAATCTGGAACATCGGCCTTGGCATAGAAGCTCGATCCTAGGGCGCGGATCGAGTGCATGTCGGCAAATTTGCCAACCTTGTTCACCGGGATTGTCATGTGCAGGCCAATCCACGCTGCCATGTGACGCCATGCGATGTTCCGGAACTGGTGCCCGCCGATCCGCGCTTCGTTGAGGTAGAGTTCGGGGAACAACTCCCTGTGGCCTTCAGCGCGGATCGCCTTTACGTAATCGAGGAAGCCAAGCCGCAATAGCTCAGGGTGGAGCGGGATCAGTCGGCCGCGGTCCTCGTTCTTCTCGCCGCCGTCGACATCATCCTCGGCGCGCACGTCGTTATCTTGGATGACAATGTTGGGAACGGCGTCATCGACGTAGATCTCGTCGGCCCGCAGCCCGGCGATCTCGTTCAGGGCGGCATGGGTGTAGTAAAGCATGAGCGGCAGCCAATAGGCGGCATCATGCCAGACATTGTCACCCGCCGCGCGGTCGAGCCTACGCAGTTGACCACCGCCGCCCGTCCAGATTGGAGCTGAAAACAGACAGATCATGTGCTCCGGCATCCATGGTGGACGCGCGGTCTTCTTCGACACCTTTTTGTGCTTGCCCAATTTCACCGCTGAAAAGTCGAGCGCCTTGGTATTAGGGATCTTCGGTGCCCACTCATCTTCTGCAAGCAGATCGTATGCGGTCGACATGTAGGAGAGATCGCGCTTCAAGGTGTTCATCGACCGGGCGTTGCCGCTGGTGACGGCAAAGGTTTCGGCAACCTCGACGAACGGGCGATCAAAATCCTTCGAAGGGCGGTGGGTGCGTGGCATGTCCAAAAGCGCATTCTTGAACTTCGCCACATCGGTATGGTTGTAGGCACCAAGCGGCTTATCGCCCGTCACCCAGGCGAAGGTTTTGAGCACGCGCTCGTATTGAGCAAGACCGCGGTTCCAATGGCCGCCGCGGCGAGCAAGCCGCAGGATTTTGGGGATGACCTCGCTGAACCGCGTGGCGTGGTAGGTCCTGAACACGCAATCAGGATAGGACGAAGCGCTGGTCCCGACCGGCGCTGATACTGGCGAGGGCAGGGCGATCAGCTGGGGCGTTGCCGAATGCGGCGTTGCAAAGGTCAGCGGCGCACCGTTTTGCCGGCGCTTCGCCAGCAACGCCTCCTCCTGATCAAAGGCCGACTGCACATCATCGTCCATGAAATGCGCCGCCAGCCGGTGCGCTTCAGCCTTAGCCTGCAATTGCAGGTGTTTGAGACGGCCTATGACCGAATCGGTTGGCTCAAGCCCGAGCCCTTCTGCGACGAGCGCCAGCATTTCGTCGCGGACCGAATGCTTGCCGCAAAAAATGTCGAGCTCCATCGCTACATCTTCGATCGCGTTCTCATCGTGCCCCGCATCGGCAAGCTTGCGGCGGTGATCATCGGATAGCGCGATAATCTGGCCAGGGCGCTGGGCCAGATCATAGGCGCTGGCCTTGGTGCGGTGTTCATGCACCAGCATCGCGGGATCGCAGGCCGGATCATGGAATTCCAACACCAGCTTGGCGAGGCAATGGCGCAGCTCGTTCTCGAACAGGCCCTTGATGGCGGCGGCATCAAGCGTATCGTTGGCTTCGAAATACGCGTTCACAGCACGGCGCACCCTGTCGAAATGCGCGGCGAGCATTGCGGATCGCTCACGCGCCTCCTGCCCATCGCAGGTGGCAAGCGGCACAACTACATGGATATCCTTGCCATTTCCCAAACGGACTCGTCTGCGGAAATAGTAACGGCCAGAGCGGCGAAGGCTGAAGGGGATTTTTGGCATTGAAAGGCTCTCCGAACGGTGTCGGTGAACCGGCATGTGATACAACACGTGTCACGCCGCTTCACCGAGAGGTGAAAGCGGCTTTCTTTCAATGCTTTGCTGGAAAAGTGGTCGGGGAGACAGGATTCGAACCTGCGACCCTCTGGTCCCAAACCAGATGCGCTACCAGGCTGCGCTACTCCCCGACACTTTTGCCCCGGCCCGCCCCCGGTGGGCCCGGCAGGATTCGAACCCGCGACCTAGCCGTTATGAGCGGCCAGCTCTAACCGCTGAGCTACAGGCCCATAAAGCATGGCACCGGAGACAGGACGATTTTGAGCCCCTACTCTGACCGCGATTGCGAAACAAGCCAGTATCAAAGGTTGGGCACACGAGTTTGTCCGCGCGCCGGGATGCTGGCCCGCCGCGCGCGGGAAATGCGTCTGCGCCGCGCAGGTTCCGGCGTTATCCGCCGGTTGCAGCAATGATTTCACTGACGGTGGTTGAACGCACGCCGCGCCGGGCAAGTTCGGCGTAGATCGCCGTAAACCAGTCATACAGCGCCTCGACCGCGGCATGATCCGCAGCATAGGGGGTCAGGCCGGGGGCAAGTGTGGGACTGTGGAAGGACAGAACCAGCACAGGCAGCCCGCTGTCCAGCGCAATGTCGATGCCGCGGATCGCTTCGTCGGCCGAAACGCTCTCAGGTGTCAGTGCAATCCGTTCGAGCAGGTTGAGCCGCGATAATACACCCATCGCGCGGGGGATTCGTTCTCCAAGCCGCTGAAGGGGCCGCCCCAATTCGCGCAGCACGCCCCAATGAACGCTGGTGACCGGCAGTTCGAGCAGGCGCTGTGCGTCATCGACCCAATAGGGCAAGGCCGGATGGCGGCTGTAATCAGGCCCGCCCTGCGCGGAATAATCGAACAGCGTGCGCACCGAAGTGTCGATCCGGATCCCGGCGGCCATGAGCAGTTCGGCGGTGTGCTTTCCCAGCCCGTAACGCCCGGCGCGGTAAATCAGCGGCGCGCAACCAAATGCCGCTTCGATCGCGTCGCGCAGGGCCATGAACTTGGCCGCCTCCAGATCACGCGGGAGGTTGCCGGCATAGGAATTGTGCGTGCACACATCTTCGTCGAACGGCGGGTTGACCCAGGGGTGGAGTTGCACGCCGACCTCTGCCATTCCGCGCCGCACCGCATCCCCGATAATCTCGACCGCAGCGGGATCGTTCACGATTGGCCAGTCAACCAGATAGACCGGATGCGCGCCCAAACCTTCGCAAAAGCTCTGAAATCGCGGGATCGCCGCAACGTGGCCAAGCCCGTAGCCATCGCGCCGGAACGGGCCGGTCCAGTCGAACTCCTCCTCGGTGTCGACCGTCAGCAGCACCCGCTGCCCAAACCCGCCCGCGAAGGTCGCCGTGTTTCCCGCAGCCGGCGGGTTGAGCATTGATCCTGTCACCATTGTCCGGACTCCGCCATTTTCGCGGCCATCATGCGCCTGTTGCACATGCATCCTGATCGCCGGGGAGGCTACGGATTTGGCCATCGGTCAGCAGCGGCACGGTCATCACGATTATATCGCCATCGCGTACCATGTCGCCGCCGGCCACGCGCGCTTCGGCCCGCGCGAGCCGCAGGGCGAACCCTGCGCCGAACAGTCCGGGATTGATCGCGCTGTCATTGCTGCGGGCGGTGGCGGCGAACAGATCATCCTCCGCCGCCAACCGCGCTGGAAGGGTGCAGCTGAGCCGCGCCATTGCGCCGTTTGCGCCGATCAGCGGGGCAAGCCGCAGCGTGATCTGCTCGTCTGCACCGCAGGCTGCCGCAAGGCTGGCAAGCAGCCGCCACACCAATGCTTCGGCATCATCCGGGTCAAGCGCGATCAGCAGCGTCGAAGTTTCCGGAAACCTGATCGCCAGCCCGGCGCGGCGCTGATCCAGCACCGGTTCAATCTGCGCACCCGTCCGGCGGATCAGGGCGGCCAGATCGGCTTCGCCAGGCGTCATGGCGAGCGCGCCGGTTTCCAGTCGGGCCAGCCGGTCAAGCTCCTCGAACCCCGCCAGAATCCGCGCCGCATCAGCCGCGATCGCGGCGGCCAGTGCCCGGTATTCATGAGGGGCGGGGCCAAACAGCTGTTGCTGGATCACCTCGGCATAGCCTTGCACGGCGGTGATGGGGGTGCGCAATTCATGGAGCAGTTGGCGGATCCGGTCAGCCTCATGCGCGTCGGACTGATGCAGGGCGCTGGTTTGATCCGGGACGCGGCGCAGGCGGCCGAAATAGCCGGTGAAATGCCCTTCATCGCTGAAGCGCGGCTGGGCATCGATAATCCAGTCCCCGGCAATTGCGGGCGCGCCAGCCAGGCTGATTTCGCCGCGCGTGATTGGCTGGCGGCGGGCAAAGGCGCGTTCCAGCCCAGGGTCGCCTGCGTCATCATCGTCCTGGCGATGGGGTGCGAACAGCCGCGTGCCGATCACCATTGGCGCGACATCGCTGCCAGCCCATTCAATCCGCCCGGTCGCATCAGCAGCAAAGCCGATGCTTGAAACCAGCCGCCCGGCCCGCTCGATCACTTCGCCCAGCGGCAGGCGCGGCGAGCGTTCTGTATCCCGGTCGCTCTCCCCGCGTTCACGCCGGAATTGCGCGATCCGTTCGACCAGCGCCGATATTTCGGTGCGACCACTCTCGGTGCGACCACTCTCGGCTTGATTGCGGGCTGCCAGGAGGGGGCTTGATGCGGCAACGCGCAGGGGGATCGGGGCAGCATCGGGCGCGGCGCCAATCGCCCCAGCTACATCGTCGGTGTCGATCGGCGCAGGCAGCCCGCGATCATGCACACCCAGCCGGGTGAGCACCGCTTCGACGTCAACCGGCAAATCGCGCCGGTTGCGCAGGAACCCGCGTGCGCGCACCGGCAGGCGCGGGATCAACGCGACCCAGTCTGCGGGCGAAAGTTCGGCGCGGGTCAACGCGGCAGAGGTGACTTCGGGCTCATGATCGGCGAGATGCGCGGCCAGATCGGGGCTGCGAAACCGCCAGCCGGGTTCGCGGATCATGGCGGCGCGGGTTGGCGCGGGGATCGCCTGCGCCAGTGCGTCCATCCTCAGCCACGCGGCGGCAATCAGGCTATGATCTGGTCGATTGCCCCGACGCACCACGTCTTTGCCAAGAAGATCAAGCAATTGCCGGAACTGCGTGCGCAGGCCCGCCTCGCCAGAGGCGCGCTGGCGCAGAACAGTGGCAAGGCGATCATCGAAAAACAAACAGCACTCCCTACCTGCCCATCGGCCCGAATCGCAGGCATCGACGCCCTGCACAGGACGCCCATAAGCAGGTTCGACCTTATCGTTCTATCAGGATGGAGCAATTGTAACACTCAGCCGTGCGAGGCGCGTTGCAAAGCGGGACAATTGCTGGCAGACCTAATAATATTAGCCAAGCGAGCCGTGCGGTGCGCTTGATATTTCTTTTGGATCATATTGCGCGTGGCGTTGCCGCATGGTGAATGGCGCTGCGTTGGGGGAGCTTGAGCCGAGTGGCCAATCTGGACGAAATCGACCGCCGCCTGCTTTCGGAATTACAGGCGGAAGGCCGCGTAACCAACGTGGAACTCGCACAGCGGGTCGGGCTTACCGCGCCGCCGTGTCTGCGCCGCGTGCGCGGGCTTGAAGAAGACGGGGTGATCCGCGGATATCACGCCGATCTTGACCCATCAAAGCTGGGTTTTGCGATCACCGTGTTCGCGATGGTCAGCCTGAAAAGCCAGGCCGAAAGCGCGCTGCGCGAGTTTGAAGATCACATGCGCGAACTGCCGGAAGTGCGCGAATGCCACATGCTGAACGGCGAAATCGACTTTATCCTCAAGATCGTGAGCAAGGATCTGCAGAGCTTTCAGGAGTTCCTGACCGGCAAGCTCACGCCCGCGCCCAATGTCGAAAGCGTAAAAACCTCGCTGACGATCCGCACCGCCAAACAGGTGCCCGGCGTCCCGCTGTGAACGCGGATGCTGCGACCGAGGATGCGCCCGGCGCGCAGCGGTCGGGTCAGGACGTCCAGCGAACGGCCTGACCTTGGAGCGTTTTCAAGCCGGGTGAATCACCCGGCGACCCGGAAAACGCGGCCAACCAGAAAGATAGACCGGTTGATCCGATGCAATCGGATCGCAAACCGCTCCGGGCGGCGATCACCCCTCCCGCTTCGCCAGCCATTCCTCCAGCCACTTGATCGAATAGTCGCCGTTCAGCACGTCATCCTGCCGCAGCAGTTCCTGGTGCAGCGGGATGTTGGTTTTCACCCCTTCGACTACCATCTCCTCCAGCGCGCGGCGCAGGCGCATGATGCAGCCTTCGCGGGTGCGGCCATAGACGATCAGTTTGGCGATCATGCTGTCGTAATAGGGCGGGATCCGGTATCCGGCGTAAAGCCCTGAATCCACCCGCACATGCATCCCGCCCGCCGCGTGATAATGGCTGACAAGGCCGGGCGAGGGGGCAAAGTTGAACGGGTCTTCGGCGTTGATCCGGCATTCGATCGCATGGCCGTTGAATTCCAGCTCGTCCTGCGTCACCGACAGCGGACGCCCTTCGGCCACGCGGATCTGTTCGCGCACCAGATCAACCCCGGTAATCGCTTCGGTTACGGGGTGTTCGACCTGCAGGCGGGTGTTCATTTCGATGAAGTAGAACTCGCCGTCCTCCCACAGGAATTCGATCGTGCCTGCGCCGCGATAGGCCATGTCGCGCATCGCCTTTGAGCAGACTTCGCCAATCCGCGCGCGTTCTTCGGAGGAGATTACGGGGGAGGGGGCTTCTTCGAGTACCTTCTGGTGGCGGCGCTGGAGCGAACAATCGCGTTCGCCCAGATGAATCGCGTTGCCATTGCCATCGCCGAACACCTGAAATTCGATGTGGCGCGGGTTGCCGAGGTATTTTTCGATATAAACCGTTGCATCGCCGAACGCGGCCTTCGCCTCGCTGCCGGCCTGCTGCATCAGGGTTTCAAGCTTGTCCTCGGCTTCGCACACCTTCATCCCGCGCCCGCCGCCGCCGCTGGCGGCCTTGATGATCACGGGGTAGCCGATCTCCTTGGCAATCCTGCGTGCGTCGTCGAAGTCGGAGACCGCGCCGTCCGAACCCGGCACCAGCGGCAGGCCCAATGCGCCCGCGGTGCGCTTGGCTTCGACCTTGTCGCCCATGGTGCGGATATGTTCGGGCTTGGGGCCGATCCAGATGATGTCGTGCGCTTCGACGATTTCGGCGAACCGGGCATTTTCCGACAGAAAGCCGTAGCCAGGGTGGATCGCATCGCACTGCGCGATTTCGGCCGCCGAGATGATGTTGGCGATGTTGAGATAGCTCTCGCCCGCAGGCGGCGGGCCGATGCAAACCGCGTGATCGGCCAGCCGGACGTGCATCGCATCGGCATCGGCGGTGGAGTGCACCGCGACCGTTTCGATCCCCATTTCATGTGCCGCACGGTGGATGCGCAGCGCAATTTCGCCGCGATTGGCGATCAGGATACGCTTGATTGCCATGATCTTACGCGATCACGACAAGCGGCTGGTCAAATTCGACCGGCTGGGCATTTTCGACAAGCACCGCAGTGACCGTGCCGGCCCGGGGCGCAGTGATCGGGTTCATTACCTTCATCGCTTCGATGATCAGCAGCGTGTCGCCCTGCTTTACTGCCTTGCCCACCGCAGCAAACGGCGCTGCGTCGGGTTCGGGCGTGAGATAGCAGGTGCCCACCATCGGCGATCTGACCGCATTGGTCAGGTCCGGCCCGGCCGCAGGTTCGGGCGCTGCCGGAGCAGCGGCGTCCGGCGCGGGGGCTGCGGTCACAGCGGCAGGAGCAGCCGCATAGACCGGCGCAGCCGCGCCGATGCTACCGCGCGAAACGCGAATCTTGCGATCATCATCCTCAACCTCGATTTCGGTGAGGCCGGTTTCATTGAGCAGTTCAGCGAGTTCGCGCACCAGCGCGGTATCGATGTTCATGCCCAATTTGCGTCCGGTCGACTTGCCGCCTTGGCCCCCGTCGTTTGCCATGTATGTCCCTTGTTATTGTGAAACGCCCGTTAAGCGAGAGGGGACTATTGCGGCGAATTGCGGCTGGCAAGTGGCAAGGGTGCAAATTGTGAAAGTTGCGTGACGAATCAGACCTGCCCCGCAGCCACCGCTTCCAATGCGATGCGGTAGGAATCCGCTCCGTGCCCCTCAACCGTCATCGCGGCGGCCATCCCGACATAGGAGAGGTGGCGGAACGGCTCGCGGGTTTTGGGGTCGGACAGGTGGACTTCGATCACGGGTGTTCGGATCGCCCGACACGCATCGAGCAGCGCCACCGAAGTATGGGTATAGGCCGCCGCATTAAGCAGCACCGCGCGCGCGCCCTCGGCCTGCGCTTCGTGCAGCCAGTCGACCAGCATCCCTTCGTGATTGGTCTGGCGCATGTCGATTTCCAGACCCAGTTCGCGGGCGCGATCTTCGAGCATGCCCGCGATATCATCGAGCGTGGTGGTGCCATAAATCTCCGGCTCGCGCGTGCCGAGGAGATTGAGGTTGGGGCCGTTGAGGACGTAGACGAGGTTGGAATTGCTCAACAAAACTGCAGAACTCCCTCAACGAGCGGATAAAATGTTCCTTTGATGCAATCATTGTTGCGAACGGCGATCTGGGTGTGGGTCTTGGCCTTGATGGCTGAACCCGGAAAGGCAAGGCCACCTTCTTCGAACATTCCGCGGACAGTATCGATTTTCTCGATCCTGTTTTCCCGCATGAGTTCATGCAGGTGCCTGAAAACGGAGCAATCAAGGTAGCGCAGCAGCAAGTTGGCAAACGGATCATCAGCCGCGTTCTGGTTTTCAGGGAGGGGTAAGTCTGAAGCTGCATTAAGCCGCACAAAGGAATCGTACGCTGCGGCGACCAGTTCAATATCTTCGCGATTGGTTAGGTCGAGGCATTCGCGCAAGTCAATTATCGCACCAATGACGCAAGGCGTCTCGATGTCGCCACGCGCTTGCTTCCATTGCGCAAATTCCATCGCACGCACTGGATCGGCTTCCCAGAAGTATGCTCCCGGGCCCAACCAATCCCAGTCTCGATTGCTCTTGAGCAGCGGCATGTTTCCATCGATCACTTGGCGAGCAACCGCCGCGTCACAGCCGTGATAGCCAAGCACAAAAGATGTTGCGAGCCTCGCCAAGAGGTGCCTCAGGCGGCTTTTGTATCAGCCCGCCGCGCAGCACCGCGACCGCCAAATTCCTTCCGGAGGTTGCCCTTTTCGGTGTAAATACCCTCAGAAACAAGGATGCTGCGCGCCGCTTCCTTTGATTTGAGGCCACGCTCAGTAGTTTCCTTGATTGCCGCAAGGATCAATTGGTTGCGCTCAGATTTGCTCATGCCTCAAACCTAATCGCACATTGCGGTAAACGCAAGGTTGTCTGGCCACCTACCGATCCACCCCCTTGACCTTCCCCCACTGCCGCGCCGCTGTGTAGCCCAGATAGCCGGTGCCAAACAGTGCGTAGAGCGGTTCGGGCAACCCGTTGAGGTAGGCGTTCATCCCCGTCGCAATGTCGCGCGCGGCCGCCGGGTGAAAGGCTGAAAGCACCCCCATCGGCAGGGCGGTCAGCAGCAGGATGTACATCACATAGAGGAAGCTGGGGCGCGCGCGGCTGGTCCAGAGGTCGGCGGAATTGGCCTCGGCCACGATGGCCTGCAATTGCGCCTCGATCATCCGCATTTCCTGCGTCCCTTCGAGCGCGATCAGTTCGAGCTTGGCTTTCGCCTGCGCCTCTTTGTCAGGGATGATCTTGTCGATGATCGAGGAGATCGGGCCGATCAGCAGGTCGAGTAGGGCCATGTTGTGCGTTCCTTCAATGAGTCGCGCACAAAATGACCAAATCGGTTATAGTAGGAAAATGATTTAACCTATTCCGCGCCCGCTTCGGCCAGCAGCCGCTGCGCCAGCGCCAGATGCGGACGGTCTAACATCGCCCCGTCCAGCGCCACCACGCCCGCACCGGGATGATCGGCAAAGGCCTGCACCACGGCGCGGGCGTGGGCCAACTCCTCGGCACTCGGGGTAAAGGCGGCGTTGATCGGATCGACCTGCGCCGGGTGGATCGCCAGCATCCCGCGAAAGCCCTGCGCGCGGACATTGCGCGCCCGCCTTTCCAGCGCCGCCAGGTCGCGGAACTCCGGCTGCACCGTCTCGATTGGTGCGACCCCCGCTGCCGAAGCGCCGATCAGGCACAGGCTGCGCGCCAGCTCGTAAGTATGGGCATATTCGCCGTCCGCCCCGCGCTGTTCGCTCGCGCCCAATGCCGAGGACAAATCCTCCGCCCCCCAGCTCATCGCCGCCAGCCGTGCCTTGCCCGGATAGTCCCCGGCATAATCCCCGGTGCGAAACATCGCCGCCGCCGTTTCCGTCACCAGCGCAGCGATCAAGGTGCGGCCCGCCGCAATGCCGTTCACCGCCTCAAGCGCGGTGAGATAGTTGTGCAATTGGGTGATATCGCCTGCGCCTTCGGCCTTGGGCAGGAACACCCCGCCGGGCTGCGCGGGAATGATCGCCGCCAGATCAGCGATGCAATCGGAGGTCGAAATCGGGTTGATCCGCACCCACAGCCGCGCGCGATTGTCGCTGGCCGCAATCTGCGCGGCCACCATCAGGCGGGCAGCAGGCTTGTTTTCAGGCGAGACCGAATCTTCCAGATCAAGCAGCGCGATATCGGCCGGGCTGGCAATCGCCTTGCCCAGCTTCTTTTCGCTGTCGCCGGGCGCGAACAGCCATGAACGCATCCTGGGCAAGGCGGGAAGGGTAGCGGTGTCGGCCATGTGAAAATCCTCTCATGGCCCGCTTACGAAGCGCGCCGCATAAGAACAAGCAGCTATGCTACGGCCTGCTTAGGATGCGCTTTTGTCCGGCACGCAACATCGTGCAGAGGCCACCGTGGCGGCTTCTGCAAGGTGTTGCATTTATGAGGAAACCACTGGTCGGGACGAGAGGATTCGAACCTCCGACCCCCACACCCCCAGTGTGATGCGCTACCAGGCTGCGCTACGTCCCGTTCCAGTGGAGCGGGGCCTATAGGGCGCGAGTTGGTGGCTGGCAAGCGGGTTTGGAGAAGAAGAGGTGTGGCCGCCATGCATCGCTCTGGCCCCGCATGATTGCGGCCTGCTTGCATTGCTGCTAGGCGCGCCCACTTGAACGGGAGGCAAGCCTGATCGCTGCGTTTTCAAGGCGGGCGAGGGGACGCTGACTATATGGCTATAACTCGATCCTGACGGGCTTTTTCGCATGACCATTGAACTTCTTGCCGCCGCCGCCGCCGCTGGTGCCGCCGCCGCGCCTCCCGGATGGATCAGCTTCCTTCCGATCGTCGGGATGATCGCGATCTTCTGGTTCCTGATTATCCGCCCGCAGATGAAGCGGCAGAAGGAACATCAGACCAAGATCGCAGCGGTCAAAAAGGGCGATCAGGTTGTCACCGCTGGCGGCCTTGTGGGCAAGGTGTTGAAGGTTGACGATACCTATGTCGAACTGGAACTGGGCACCAATGTCCGCGTCAAGGCGGTCAAGGCCACCATCGGCGACATCATCCCGCCCGGCGGCACGCCTGCCAATGACTGATCCCGTCATGGGTCGATTTTCTCCTGTGCGTGTGAGAGCCTGACGCAATGCTTGATTTCCCCCTTTGGAAAAAGGTCTGGCTGTGGGGCCTGACGCTGGTGGCTTCGGTGCTGGCGTTGCCATCGCTGTTCAATGTGTCGGGGCTGGACTGGCCATCGGCCTTGCCAAACCCGCAGGTCAATCTGGGGCTTGATCTTGCTGGCGGCTCGCACCTGCTGCTTGAGGCCAAGGCGGCTGATATCCGCATCCAGCGGCTTGAGAACATGGAAGAAAACGTCCGCCAGCTGATGCGCAATGCCAAGCCGCGCATCCGCATCGGTGACGTATCGACGGGTGACGGGCGGATGTCCTTCATGCTCGAAAGCCAGGCTGACATTGACCGTGCACGCGGGCTGATCGAACCGCTGATGCAGGGCGTGAACCTGACGCGGGAATGGGATCTTTCGGTGGTTGACGGGCAGCGGATCGTGCTTGCGCCGACCAATGCCGGGATCGACACCGCGCTGAATGACGCGATGGAAAGCGCCACCGAAGTGGTGCGCCGCCGGATCGACGAACTCGGCACGCGCGAGCCGACGATTATCCGTCAGGGCGATACAAGGATCGTGGTGCAGGTGCCGGGTCTGGAAGATCCCGAAGCGCTCAAGAACCTGCTCGGCCAGACCGCGCAGCTCGAATTCAAGATGGTCGATCTCAACGCCCTGCCGGAAAATGTGCAGGCCGGTGTCGCGCCAGCGGGCAGCGAGATTTTTCCCTTTGCCCCCGGCACCCCGCAGGAAGGGCAGTTTGAGGCGGTGCGGCGATTGGGCGGGATTCGCGGCGACAGCCTGACCGGAGCGCAGGCCGGGGTTGATCCGCAATCCAACCAGAACGTCGTCAACATCACCTTTGATGCACAGGGCGGGGCGAAGTTTGCCAAGTTGACCACCGAAAACGTCGGCAAGCCATTTGCGATCATTCTGGATGGGCAGGTGCTGTCCTCGCCCAACATCAACGAACCGATCATCGGCGGACGTGCGCAGATTTCGGGCAGTTTTACCCCTGAAAGCGCGAACAACCTTGCGATTTCGCTGCGGTCTGGCGCGCTGCCGGTGCCGCTGACGGTGGTGGAAGAACGCACGGTCGGGCCTGATCTCGGCGCGGATTCGATCCGGCGCGGGCTGCTTGCGATGGCCATCGGCAGCATTGCGGTGATTGCGCTGATGGTGGCGACCTATGGCCGCTTTGGCATCTATTCGACCATCGCGCTGGTGTTCAACGTGTTGATGCTGCTTGGCATCATGGCGCTCGGCAACTTCACGCTAACGCTGCCGGGGATCGCGGGCTTTGTGATCACCATCGGCGCCGCGGTGGATGCCAACGTGCTGATCAACGAGCGTATCCGCGAAGAACGCGTGCGTGGGCGCAAGGTCGTCGCCGCGGTCGAAACCGGCTACAAGGAAGCCAGTCGCGCGATCTGGGACGCGAATATCACCAACTTCATCGCCGGGGTGGCGCTTTTCGCCTTCGGCTCCGGCCCGGTCAAAGGCTTTGCCGTGGTGTTGGTGGTCGGGCTGTTCACGTCGGTCTTCACCAGCATGGTTCTGACCCGCATGTGGGTCTCCGGGTGGCTGCGCAAGGCGCGCCCCGCTGACATCAATATCTGAGGAGCGAGCGACCGATGAAACTGCTCAAGCTGGTTCCCGACAATACCAACATCAAATTCCTGAAGCTGCGAATCCCGTTTTTCGTGCTCAGCATTGTGCTGATCGTGGGGAGCTGGGCGGCGGTGTTACTCAACGGCCTCAATTTCGGGGTCGATTTCGCCGGCGGTCAGGAAGTGCGGATGACCTTTGAACAACGCGAGGCCGCGCCCATCCCGTCGCTGCGCGAACTGGTTGGCGGATTGGGTTATGGCGAACCCGTGGTGCAGGAATTTGGCGGGCCGAATGCGGTGTCGATCCGGGTTGCTTTGCCCGAAGGGGCAGAGGACACGCCCGGCGCGGCCACCGCCATCGGCGGCGAGGTGATCGCCGCCATCGTCGCGCAATACCCCGACGCGCGCACCGACGGGAACGATACTGTTTCCGGCAAGGTTGCAGGCGAGTTCCGCGATTCGGCGGTGCTTGCGCTGCTCGCCGCGATGGCTGCGGTTGCGATCTATATCTGGGTGCGGTTCGAATGGCAGTTCGGCGTGGGCGCGCTATTTGCGCTGTTCCACGATGTTTCGGTCACGCTCGGCCTGTTCGCGCTGACGCAGATGGAATTCAGCCTGCAAATCGTCGCCGCGATCCTTGCGATCATCGGCTATTCGCTGAACGACACCATCGTGGTTTACGATCGCATCCGTGAAAACCTGAAAAAGTTCCGCAAGATGCCGCTGCCAGAACTGCTTGATCTGTCGGTCAACGAAACGCTGGCCCGCACCATCATGACCTCGCTGACGCTGTTCGTGGCGCTGATCCCGCTGCTGATCTTTGGCCCGCCAAGCCTGTTCGGCATGGTCGCTGCGATCACCGCGGGCCTGTTCATCGGCACCTATTCGAGCGTCTATATGGCTGGCCCGCTGCTGATCTGGATGGGGGTGACATCGAACAGTTTCGTGCCGCTGGAAACCGCGATGGATCGTCAGGAAAAGGTCGCGCGCGGCGAGGTTTGAGGGGCTGATCCTAGTGGTTCAACCGAAACGGAAGAGACCGGCTTTTGCTGGGCCTTGCGTTTCGATAAGTTGAACCATCACAAACAGATGGCTGGTGGGTCGGGCCGATATTCCGGGATCGGAATGTCGGAGTCGATCCACTAGGCCATTGCGATCAGCCGCTCGTAATGCGCGGCCAGCGCGGCGGCGTTGGCCTCCCAGCTGAACGCCTCTGCCAGCGCGGCCACCGCTTCGCGCGGGGGCGGATTGTTCAATACCGCGTTGATCCCTGCCGCCACGGCTTCGGGGTTGCGCGCGGTCAACCGTCCGGCGGTGTCGTTGGTAATCAGCTCGCGCGCCCCGCCGACATCGCTAGTCACCACCGGGGTGCCGCAAGCGAGCGCCTCGACCCAGGCATTGGCCAGGCCCTCGCTGACCGTCGGCAAGACCATTACGTCCGCCGCCGACAGGATCAGCGGCATCAGATCATGATCGATCGACCCGGCAAAATGGACGCGGTCTGCCACGCCCAGCTTCACCGCCAGCGCGCGCAGGCTGGCCTCATCCGCGCCATTGCCAATCAACACCAGCCGCGCGCCGGGGATGGTTTGCAGCGCGGCAATCGCAATCGCCTGCCCCTTGCGTTCGATCAGCGCACCGACGCAGGCGAGCAGCGGCGCATTATCGGGCATGGCAAAGCCCAGCTCGCGCGAAAGCTGGCTGCGCAATTGCGTGTGGCCAAGCGGACGGAACCGGTCGCGGTCCAGCCCGGTGTAATGCAGCGTGATCTTGCCTTCATCCATCCCCATCGCCGCCATCTGGCTGGCCAGATCGCGGCTGACGGCAAGCAGGCCCGTGGCGGCGCGCGCGGCGTCCAGCATCTGCTGGCGGGCGAAACTCTGCTCGCCCCAGAAAGTGATGTCGCTGCCGCGCGCCTTGATCGACAGC
>JBGSKN010000094.1:0-12775 GCA_041741215.1 Erythrobacter sp.
CCGGTTCAGGGCCAGCGCAGCAGCGCCCAAACCACGAAAGGAAAAAGCCACCACTTGACCCATCCCCGCACCGCGGGGCACCATATCCACCCGGGTCACTTCTCGATGAAAATCCCGGGTCAACTCTCAGTGGAAATCAACAGGCCTGAACATCATCGAGCAGGTGCGGAACGGCATCAAGGAAGCGGGCCTTATCCTCCACCGTCATCTGATACCGCAGCCGCAAGGGCCGCTCCACCGTGACGCGGGTATAGCCGAAATCCTCATTGTCGAAGATCTTCGATTGATCGCTGGCGGTGAACTGGCCGTAGCGGCGGACAATCTCGGCAATCTGGTCCGGCTCGTCTGTGCGGTCATCACCGGGCAGCGCGGGGCCTTCGCCGATCTTGCGCCGTTTATCGCCCTGGCTGCGGCGCATGGGGATCCACGTGTCGCGCGCATCGACGAGGTGAATCTTGCGCTTGCGGGCCTTGGCTTTCCGGTTGGTGACGATCCAGATATAGGTGCCGATACCGGTGTTGTAGAACATCTGTTCCGGCAGGGCGATGATCGCCTCGAGCATGTCCTCTTCGATAATCCACTTGCGGATGTTGCTTTCCCCGCCGCCTGCGCCGCCGGTAAACAGCGGCGAACCGCTGAAGACAATCGCGGCACGTGATCCGTATTTCTGCTTGGCCGGGGCGACATCTTCGAACTTGGCAATCATGTGCTGGAGGAACAGCAGTGACCCATCGTTCACGCGCGGCAGCCCAGCGTGGAAGCGGCCCGATTTGCCGCGCGCGCTTTCCGCCGAGATTTCCTTCTGCTGCTTTTTCCAGTCTACGCCAAACGGGGGGTTGGCGATGAAATAGTCGAACTTCAGCCCCTCAAACTTGTCATCGGTGAAGGTGTCGCCGAACTGCACGTTCTCGCCATGCCCGTTATGGTCAACCTGCTTCATCAGCATGTCTGACGCGGCAGTGGCGAAGGCGCGTTTGTTGTAATCCTGCCCATAGACATAGAGCTTCGCGGGCGAGTTGTGATCCCGCATATAGGCCTGCGCCTCTGCCAGCATCCCGCCCGTGCCGCAGGCCGGATCAAGCATCGTCCGCACGGCCCCTTTGTTCACGAACAGATCGTCATCATCGTAGAACAACAAATCGACCATCAGCGAAATGACTTCGCGCGGGGTGAAGTGATCACCCGCTGTTTCGTTCGCCAATTCGTTGAAGCGCCGGATAAGGTTTTCGAACAACAGCCCCATCTGGTCCGGCTTGACCTTGTCGGGGTGAAGATCGACGCCAGCGATCTCCTTTACGATCAGGAACAGGATGCCCGCCTCGTGCATCCGTTCAATCTCGGCGGTGAACTCGAAATATTCGAAGATCTTGCGGACATTGGCGGAAAAGCCGTTGATGTAGGCTTGCAGGTGCTGGTTGATATGGTCCGGATCACCCAGCAGCTTGCGAAAATCATAGGGCGCACGGTTGTGGAAGCGGTGGCCCGAAATCCGGTTGAGCGCGCTGTCGAGTGCATCACCCTCGATCTTGCTGCCTTCACGGCGCTTGGCCTCGGCAACGACTGCATCCTTGGTATCGGCCAGCACGCAATCAAAGCGGCGCAGGACGACAAGCGGCAGCATCACCCGCTCATACTGCGGCGGGCGATAGGGGCCGCGCAGCAGATTGGCGATTTCCCAGATCAGATTGGCAAGGTCAGTATGGGTAACCATCAGGCGTTCGATCCGTTCTTTTCGCTTTGCGCTGTCAGCCGCTCATATTCCTCCACAGACAGGACCACGACGACCGGCCTTCCGTATTTGTCGATGGACACAGGCGCGGCCCGGGCCAAATCAATGAGCCGACCAAAGCCATTCTTGGCGTCGCGCGCCGACATGTGCTGCATGTGCCCCTCCAGAGTTGGAGCTACTTTAGCCACACATTGAGCAAATTCAATGTCCTTTGCGAGAGACTGCGTGGGCGAAGGGTCGACCATGCTTCAACTACCCTTCGCAGGTTCCGAGACGGGGCGAAATGACGTGCGGGACGAGCGGTTTTGCCGAAGAAAATCGATGGCCAGATAAAAGCAGCGCCGTCGGTGTGGGTGTAGGTTTATGATTTTGAACGCGGATTTGCGCCGTCCGTTGGAAGCTGTGTGCGGCGCTGGTCAAGAAAAATTCAGCAAATTCAATGGCTGAGGCGACGGCGGTGCATCATGCGCATGGCACTGCAACGCAGGTGCCATACACGCCAGCCCCTGATTTCCGCCAATTTCGGGAAGAACGGCTGGCACCCGCCTTTTGGTGCCATACAAATAATGTGATCCAATACAACCACTTGCAGGCACAGGGCTGGCTCCGCTTTTATCTTGCCATCCAAAAACCAGCAAAACTGGCCTTTCCTCGGAATCCCGCCAGATACACGCTGCTCTAACCGCCAGCCGTCGCAGCCGCGCCGGACTACGACTGACAGACAATAAGCACAAACGGAGGGCCAAGCCGGGAGGCGGAACGCCTGCCGCAGCTTGTCCCGCCTATTCCCCTCTTCCCGGGAGCCTTTCTTTCTGTCCCCGGCTGCGGGGTGTGGTCAGGCGTAGAACCGGCGATAGAGCCCGACCCCAATCTCGGTCATATTCATGCGCGTGGAAATCCATCAGACGAGAGAGAACTTCATGCCCCGCGTCCTTTCGAGAACCGCCAATATGCCGGAAATCCCGCAACTGCCGCTTGAGCCATTGACGGTGCGTATCCCGGTCGCGGTACAGCTGACGGGCATTGGCCGGTCGAAGCTCTATGAACTGATCGCGGCGGGCGAGGTCGATGTCGCCAAGATCGGTGCATCGACGTTGATCACCGTCGCCAGCCTGCGTCGCCTTATCCAGAAATCACGGCGCTAGGCGGTTATTGGGATGAAGCCGCCAATTCACCCCGATAACACGAGCGTTCTTCCTTTTCGGAATCCGACGTTCAAGGCTGATGCAGGCAGGAGATAAGATCGTCGCAGGCGGCATAGTAATAGTGGCCCGACTCCGACGTCATCTTCGGCTTGTAGAGCGCCGAAGGCCAAGCTTCCTTCCGCTGGTAGTCCTTGAACATGAGTGAATGGAACAAGTCGCTGTCCATTTAGATTTCCATGCGAGGATGAGTCCCCGCCCTGATGGCCTTGCGCGCTGCCGCTTCGATCAGCGAGATTTGCGCGAAGGGTAGCCCCAAGCTGTTGAGCGAGATGTGGTTCTGCGCGTTCGAGATATGGAGCAGCGGGTCGTCATAGAATTCGTTCGATCCTTGCGCGAACACCCCATAGATTTCGAGGCCCAGCGCATCTCGGTACAGCGTCTGCAACTGCTGAAAGAGGATAAGGAGGTTCTCAGGCACATAGGTATATTTAACGTCGGTCTCGACCATGCCCGCGGTCCAGTTCGTCTTGAGCAGCAGGCTGTCGGCGAACGAGATGAAAGAGATGAACGGGTAGCCAGCCGCGAATTCGTCCAGTGAGTCGCGCAGCCTGATGACCTTTTCATGCGTAATGACACCTAACTGGATCGCGGTCGTCATGTCGACCGCATCGATCAACGCGAAAATCGAGTTGGAGCGCAGGTGCAGCTTGCGTAGCCATTCGCTCTTCACGAACACGGTTACCCGCTTCTCATATTCGTAAGCGAGTGCAGCGCCGACTAGCGCCTCGCGCGGGAGGAAGGTCTTCACGACATGAAATCGGTCATGGATATTGGGATACCACCGGATCTCAGCGCCTATCTGCGTGATAACCTCAATGCTGACCGGGGTGACGTAGCCTACCGTATAGGGCGACGCATCCTCATCACCGTTTATGTTCTTGAGCCACTCCGCCTCCCACTCGGACATGTAGGTCTCATCCATTAACCATGTGTCGCGACCGATCGGGAGTTCGTCGAACCCGAAGGTTTGGAACGAGTAGTAGGAGAATGACGCCATATCCTACCTTTGCATGGCGACGAGAGATTGACGAGCCGGAGTTGGCTGCCGATCCTCGCATCGGCTTCCCTGTTATCCGCGCATTGCCGCGTAGATGTCCGCCATCAGAACCCCTGACACAGATTTAAGGTTTGGAATTAAGGAGGGTTTGGGTTTATCGATACCCCTCTCGACGCAACACCTTCGATACAAGCGACTGTGAGCAGTTCAGCCGTTCGGCCGTTTCTTCTTGGCTCAAATTCTTGAGGTGAAAGGCTACGATGTTCTCGTCTCGAGCAGCGCGCCTTTCGGCTGGCGTATCGCCAACAGGGCGGGACGTGGTGCTTTGGACCAAGCCCGGACCTAGCAATTCCTGCACGACGTTTTGGCCGTTGTAGCCGACAGCTCTAATTTTCGTGATGCCGGTGGCATTGTCTGACTCGACAACATATTTTTTGATACGTTTGTCATTGGCTAGGGCCTGCGTGATCTTCACCGTCTCGATGGCGAGGTCACTACCTGTTGGAGTCGGAACAAGGGCGCGGGATCGCTTCAGTTTGATGGGCTTTGCCATTCGATTTATCCTATTTATGTAGTAATACTAAATTATTCCAATTCATCTGAATTGGCAACCCTGTTTCGCTGCACGACGAATGAGCGAGGCCTTCGGAACGGAGGGCAAAGCGACTGACTAATTGTTTGTGGCGCCCCTTGCTGCCCGGCCAGCGCTTGGGTTGCGAACGGCAGGGTTCGATTTGCAGCATCGCTGCAGAAGGGCGAATATTGGGTCGAATTCAGACCAACGGAGGCGGCCCTATCTGCGGGTCGGTTCGCCTCAAGCCTGCGCCGCCTTATCCAGAAGTCGCGGCGCTAGGCGGCTTGCGGAAGCTGCCTTGCAGGATCTTCGCGCCAGAACGGAGCTGGTCGAGATAGTCGGACCAGCTTTTCATCATGGCCAACCGCTCTTCCCAATGCTCACCGCGTGCATAAGCCCGGCGCACTTCATCGCTCTCGGCGTGCCTGAGCTCGCCAGGACGCACGAAGACGTGAGGGGCGAGGCGAAGGGCCGCATGGGTGATTGGATAGCCTGAATAGGCGTCTATGGCGCGCAGCAAGACGCCGGCCTCCATCGGCGAGGTGATCGCCGCGCGATGCGTAACTTTGGGCACGGTGATTGCGCCGCGCAGGTCTGCCGAAATATCGCGATCGGCGCGCCCGGTGGCGATTGCATAGCGGAAGACCTGCCCGCAGGTGCTGCGCAGCCGTCGCGCTGTCTCATAGTGGCCGCGCTTCTCAACCGCGCGCAAGACCGCCAGCAATTCGGGCGCTTTGATCTCACCAATCTTGCGCGCGCCGATTATGGGGTGGGCGAACTCCAGCAGCCATTTCAGCTTACCCAGCGTCACTTCGGCGCGACCTTCGCGGCGGGCTTTGTCGAGCCATTCCTCGGCAACGGCCTGGAAGCTGTTCACGTTGGCCAAGGGTCCGGTGATCTTGTCGATCTTGCGCTTGGCCGACGGGTTCATGCCATCGGCAATCTGCTTCTTGATTTCGAGGGGTTTGGCGCGGGCTTCCGCCAGAGAAACGGTAGGATAAACCCCAAGGGCTGCCGTGGCGCGCCTTTCGCCGAAGCGGTAATCGACGCGCCAGCATCGCTGACCGGCCTTTGTGACCAGCAGGTATAGCCCGCCCCCATCTGCAAGTTTGTAGGGCTTCTCGCGTGCAACGGCTTTTCGGACGGCCAGATCGGTAAGCATGACGCCTCCCTTTTTGTCGGTTTCGATACCGTCAAAAATACCGTCGGATACCGTCAATTGCAACGAATTTGACCGGATGCGGGTGGACGCGCCAGCCGTCAAAAACCTTTGATTTTGGGGACTTCTCCGGACAATTATGGACATGTCCGGAGGAAGCGATGGTGCCCAGAAGAGGACTCGAACCTCCACGCCCTTGCGAGCGCCAGCACCTGAAGCTGGTGCGTCTACCAATTCCGCCATCTGGGCACGGTTGCGACCGGTCATTGGTGCCGGAAGCTGGGTAGGGGCGGGCCAATAGCTGCGGACAGGGGGCGCTGTCAACGCAATCCTCGCGCTTTTGCGGCGGCGCCTCTGGCGAAGGTGAAGGGATCGCGAAATGCAGGCCGGATCGCGGTTATTATCGGGGGCCTGCGCCAGCTATTCAGCCCGCCGCCAATTCCAGTCTTCTGCGGGCCTCAGCCTCGCCGATCAAGGGCAGCAGTTCGCCCATGTCGGGGCCGTGATCCATGCCGGTCAACGCTTGCCTAAGGGGCAGGAACAGCGCCCTGCCCTTGCGCTGCGTGGCATCTTTCAGCGCGGCGGTGAGCGCGGCCCAGGGGTTTTCGTCCCACGCCAGCATGCGCGCGGCATCGGCCAGAAAGGCTTTGTCGTCCGGCGTGAAATCGATCTGCGCGATCGGGCCGGTCACCATCTGCCACCAATCGCCAGCCTCGTGAACATGGGCAAGATTGGGGCGCAGCGCGTGCCACCCGGCCTCGTCCATGCCCTGCGGAAGCCGGTGCTGCACCGCCGTGTAGGGCAGTTGGTGGACGATGGCCGCGTTGAGACGGCCCAGGTCTTCGTCGTCAAACCTGGCAGGCGCTCGGCCAAAGGTCGAAAGGTCGAAACCCGCGATCAGCACGTCACGCTCGGCAATGGGTTCGACCGGCTGCGAGGTGCCCAGCCGCGCCAGCAAGGCGATGATCGCTTCGGGCTCGATCCCGCCTTCGCGGAAGGCATCGCAGCCAAGCGAGCCGAGGCGTTTTGACAGCTTGCCTTCGCGTCCCACAAGCAGCGCCTCATGGGCGAAATCGGGAACGCATTTTGCTGCACCGTCTGCTGCAGCATAGCCCGCAGCAAAAAGTGCGGTAAAGATCTGAATTTGCACGGCAGTATTGGAAACATGGTCCTCACCGCGCAGCACATTTGTGACGCCCATGTCGATGTCGTCAGCCGCGCTCGGCATCATGTAGAGCCACGAACCATCGGCGCGGCGGATGACCGGATCGGACAGCTGCGACGGATCGAATTTCTGCGGCCCGCGAATTGCATCATCCCATGCGACCTGTTCGCCGTGATCGAGCATGAACCGCCAGTGGGGGGCGATGCCGTCTGCTTCTTTGGCTGCGCGGTCAGCCTCGGTCAGGGTCAGCGCGGCCCGATCATAGATCGGCGGCAACCCGCGCGAGAGCTGGATCTTGCGCTTTACGTCGAGTTCCTGCGCGGTTTCAAAACAGGGATAAAGCCGCCCCGCTGCCTTGAGCACCGTGAAGGCCGCGTCATAGCGGTCCAGCCGCGCCGACTGGCGTTCTTCGCGATCCCAATCGAGGCCCAACCATGCAAGGTCCGCGCGGATGGCCTCGACATATTCCTCACGGCTGCGCGCAGCATCGGTGTCGTCGATCCGCAGGATGAAGATGCCCCCGCTGCGCCGCGCCAGCATCCAGTTGTGCAGCGCGGTGCGGATATTGCCGACGTGCAGGCGGCCGGTGGGGGATGGGGCGAAACGGGTGGTGGTCATGACGCGTGCGGTAGAGCGCGCAACGCCCGCCCGCAAGGCTTCACACAGCGCGCATCTCTGCCGCGGCAAGCGCCAGCGCGCCTTCCCACAGGTGGTGCATCCGGTCGGCCCGGATCAGTCCTGTCAGCGCAGCGTCAAAGCCCGCGCGCTTACCCGCAGCCGCCGCGTCGACAAACGCGCCAATGGTCGCCTCATCATGGCTGAGCAGGTCGCAGCAGAAGCGTGAGACGGTGATGGTTTCCGGCCAGCTGGCGCAAATCGCCTGGGCCAGCATCAGCGCCTTGGCCGCAACCATGACGCTGCCCATCCGCACTGCCAGTTCGGGCACCGGATCGCGCGCCATCCGTTCGTGCAGCGCGATCAGGCGCAATGCGTGGACAAACCGCCCACCGATCGGGCCGAGAGCATTGGTCTGCGGGGGCAACGCCAATGCGGCAATGGTGCCGCGCGCGGTAGCATTGGGGGTCTGGGGCCGGGACATGGTGCCTCGCTTGTGCTGCTGTTAGGGTATGCCCGGCTAGCTTAATTGCGAGTGAGTTGCAATAGCGATAAATGGCGATTGCGCAGCGCGGCGCGAACATGGGCAAAGAAAAGCCCCGCCGGAGCAAGGCGCTCCGGCGGGGCAAATCTTGGCCTGTGAAGGGCAGGCGAGGATTACTCCTCGCCAGCGTCCTCGATATCCGATGCGGGGGCCGCAGCAGCCATCGCTGCCATTGCTGCCTTCATCTTCTCTTCCGAGCCGACCGCATCGGCCGCCGGTTCGGCTTCGCGCTGGCCGCTGGCGGCGAGCGCATCCTGCTGCTTTTTCCACGCGGCCTTCAGCGCAGCATCGCGGCTATTGGCGGTCACGCGCAACCGGTTCATGCCCGCGCCGGTGCCGGCGGGGATGAGACGGCCAACGATGACGTTTTCCTTCAGCCCGACCAGCGAATCCTTCTTCCCTTCAACCGCCGCCTGCGTCAGCACACGGGTGGTTTCCTGGAACGAAGCTGCCGAGATGAAGCTGCGGGTCTGCAGCGAAGCCTTGGTGATCCCGAGCAGGATCGGCACCCCTTCAGCGTGCTGCTTACCCTTGCCGAGCTTGGCATTATATTCCAGCATTTCAGCATGATCGAGCTGTTCGCCCGGCAGCAGGGTGGTGTCACCACCATTGGTGATTTCAACCTTTTGCAGCATCTGGCGAACGATCACCTCGATGTGCTTGTCGTTGATCTTCACGCCCTGAAGCCGGTACACTTCCTGGATTTCGTCGACCATGTATTCGGACAAGGCCTCGACACCCATCACCTCAAGGATGTCGTGCGGGTTAGGCGAGCCGGAAATCAGGGTGTCGCCCTTTTTCACGTAATCGCCTTCCTGCACGTCGATCACCTTGGTCTTGGGGATCAGGTATTCCACCGGATCTCCCTCTTCCGGGATGATCGCGATCTTGCGTTTAGCCTTGTACTCGCGGACAAATTCGATCCGGCCGGAAATCTTGGCGATGACCGAGACGTCCTTGGGCATGCGCGCTTCGAACAGTTCGGCCACACGCGGCAAACCGCCGGTGATGTCGCGGGTCTTGGCGGCTTCGCGGCTGGCACGGGCGAGAATGTCACCCCCTTCAACCGTCTGGCCATCTTCGACCGACAGGGTAGTGCCCGGAGCGAGCATATAGCGCGCCGCTTCGATGTCCCCGCCCGCATCGCCAAGCAGGGTCATGCGCGGACGCAGGTCTTCCTTCTTCTTGCGTCCGGTTGCGCGGTTTTCGGTCACCACGCGCTGGGCAATGCCGGTGGCATCATCAAGCTGCTCTTCGAGCGTAATGCCCTCGATCAGATCCTGATATTTCACCACGCCGGACTGTTCGGTGATGATCGGCAGGGTGAACGGATCCCATTCGGCAATCCGGTCGCCGATCTTCACATGATCGCCATCCTTGAACATCAGCACCGTACCGTAAGGCACCTTGTGCATTTCGCGCTCGCGCCCTTCGGCATCGATCACCGCGATAACGCCATTGCGGGCAAGGCTGAGGATGCGGCCACGCTTGTCGGTAATGGTCGGCATGTCGCGGAATTCGACCCGGCCTTCCGAAATCGCTTCAAGGTGGCTGGTTTCGTTGATCTGCGCAGCGCCGCCGATGTGGAAGGTCCGCATGGTCAACTGGGTACCGGGTTCACCGATCGATTGCGCCGCGATAACGCCGACAGCTTCACCGATATTGACCGGCGTGCCGCGCGCCAGATCGCGCCCGTAGCAGGAGCCGCATACGCCCTGTTCCGCCTCGCAGATCAGCGGCGAACGGATGCGCGCCGACTGCACTTCGGCCGCCTCGATGTCCTTCACCATTGCTTCGTCGAGCAGGGTGCCCGACTTGACAATAACTTCACCGGTCGTCGCGTTGAGGATGTCCTCGGCCACGGTGCGGCCCAGAATACGCTCACCCAGCGAAGCGATAACACTACCGCCCTGCACGATGGCGCGCATTTCGAGCGCGTTTTCGGTCTTGCAGTCATCCTCCACGATCACGCAATCCTGCGACACGTCGACCAGACGACGGGTCAGATAGCCCGAGTTGGCGGTCTTCAACGCCGTATCCGCCAGGCCCTTGCGCGCGCCGTGGGTGGAGTTGAAGTATTCAAGAACGGTCAGACCTTCCTTGAAGTTCGAGATGATCGGGGTTTCGATGATCTCGCCCGAAGGCTTGGCCATCAGCCCGCGCATCCCGGCCAGCTGCTTCATCTGCGCCGGCGAACCACGCGCGCCCGAATGGCTCATCATGTAGATCGAATTGATCTGCGCTTCCTTGCCGTCCGCGCCGATCGGGGTTGCCTTGATCTCGGCCATCATCGCGTCGGCAACCATGTCACCGCACTTCGACCAGGCGTCGATCACCTTGTTGTATTTTTCCTGCTGGGTGATCAGACCGTCCTGATATTGCTGTTCATAGCCAGCCACCAGTTCCTTGGTCTCATCCACCATCTTCACCTTGGCGTCGGGGATGATCATGTCATCCTTGCCAAAGCTGATCCCGGCCTTGAACGCGTAGCGGAAGCCGAGGCTCATGATCGCGTCGGCAAACAGCACCGTGTCCTTCTGGCCGGTGTGGCGATAGACCTGATCGATCACGTCACCGATTTCCCGCTTGGTCAGCAGGCGGTTGATGATGTCGAACGGCACCTTGTGGTTTTTGGGCAGGCATTCGCCAATCAGCATCCGGCCCGGCGTGGTTTCAAACCGCTGCATCGACACCTTGCCGGCTTCATCGGCCTGCGGAACGCGGGCGATGATCTTGGTGTGGAGCGTGACCGCCCTGACCTCCAGCGCCTGATGCACTTCGGCCATGTCGGAGAAGCGCGGCAGGCGCTCAACCTTGGTGCCATCGGCGTTGTCGAGGAATTCGGGGTGCTTTTCCTGCCGCTCCATCGAGAGGTAGTAGATCCCCAGAACCATGTCCTGCGAAGGCACGATGATCGGCTTGCCATTGGCGGGCGAGAGGATGTTGTTGGTGGACATCATCAGCACGCGCGCTTCAAGCTGGGCTTCGAGCGAAAGCGGAACGTGCACCGCCATCTGGTCGCCGTCAAAGTCGGCGTTGAAGGCCGCGCAAACCAGCGGGTGCAGCTGGATCGCCTTGCCTTCGATCAGCACCGGTTCGAACGCCTGAATGCCCAGGCGGTGCAGCGTCGGCGCGCGGTTGAGCATCACCGGATGTTCGCGGATCACTTCGTCAAGGATGTCCCAGACTTCCTTGCGTTCCTTTTCCACCCACTTCTTGGCCTGCTTCAAGGTCATCGACAGACCCTTGGCATCGAGCCGGGCGTAGATGAACGGCTTGAACAGTTCGAGCGCCATCTTCTTGGGCAGCCCGCACTGGTGCAGTTTCAATTCCGGCCCGGTCACGATCACCGAGCGCCCCGAATAATCGACGCGCTTGCCGAGCAGGTTCTGACGGAAGCGGCCCTGCTTGCCCTTGAGCATGTCGGACAGCGATTTCAGCGGGCGTTTGTTGGTGCCGGTGATCACACGGCCGCGGCGGACATTGTCGAACAGGGCATCGACCGCTTCCTGCAACATGCGCTTTTCGTTGCGCACAATGATGTCCGGCGCGCGCAGTTCGATCAGGCGCTTCAACCGGTTGTTGCGGTTGATGACGCGGCGATAAAGGTCGTTGAGGTCGGACGTCGCAAACCGGCCGCCATCCAGTGGCACCAGCGGGCGCAGTTCGGGCGGGATCACCGGGATCACTTCGAGGATCATCCATTCGGGGCGGTTGCCCGAATCGATGAAGCTTTCCACGACCTTCAGGCGCTTGATGATCTTCTTGGGCTTGAGCGTCGACTTGGTGGTGGCGAGCTCTTCCATCAGCACGTCACGCTCGTTCTCAAGGTCGAGCTGCATCAGCATGGTGCGCACGGCTTCGGCGCCGATATCGGCGGTGAAGGCGTCCTCGCCATATTCGTCCTGCGCTTCGAGCAGTTCGTCCTCGGTCATCAGCTGGAATTTCTCCAGCGGGGTGAGGCCCGGTTCGGTGACGATGTAGCTTTCAAAATAGAGCACGCGCTCCAACTGCTTCAACTGCATGTCGAGCAGCAGGCCGATGCGCGATGGCAGCGATTTCAGGAACCAGATATGCGCGACCGGCGCGGCCAGTTCGATATGGCCCATGCGTTCGCGCCGGACCTTGGTGACGGTCACTTCAACGCCGCATTTTTCGCAGACGACGCCCTTGTACTTCATGCGCTTGTACTTGCCGCACAGGCATTCATAGTCCTTCACCGGGCCAAAGATGCGCGCGCAGAACAGCCCGTCACGTTCGGGCTTGAACGTGCGGTAGTTGATGGTTTCCGGCTTCTTGATCTCGCCATAGGACCACGAGCGGATACGCTCAGGGCTGGCGATGCCGATCTGGATCTGGTCGAAGCTCTCGGTCTTCGCGATCTGGTTGGTGAATTTGCTCAGTTCGTTCATGACTGTGTTCCCTTAGGGGGATAAAACTCGAAGGCGGGTGGCGGGGCCGAAGGGCGGGGGCATAGCCCCCGCGCCCTACTCCGCTGCGATCGCGCTGTAGTCGGTCGGATCGGCGTCGTCCTCGTCGAGGATCGACTTCAGTTCGACGTTCAGACCCAGCGAGCGCATTTCCTTGACCAGCACGTTGAAGCTTTCGGGAATGCCGGCCTCGAAGGTGTCGTCACCCTTGACGATCGCTTCGTAAACCTTGGTGCGGCCGACCACGTCATCGGACTTCACCGTCAGCATTTCCTGCAAGGTGTAGGCCGCGCCGTAGGCTTGCAGCGCCCAGACTTCCATTTCGCCGAAACGCTGTCCGCCGAACTGCGCCTTGCC
>JBGSKN010000095.1:0-2363 GCA_041741215.1 Erythrobacter sp.
CGAGGCCCGCGCTGAACGCGAGGCGCGCGAAAAGGCTGCCGCCAAAGCCAGGGCCAAGGCCGAAGAACAGGCGCGGCGGGAAGCCGAGGCTGTTGCCAAGGCTGCGGCTGAAAAGGCTGCGGCTGAAAAGGCAGCAGCGCAAAAGGCAGCGGCAGAGGAAAAATCGCGACTGGAGGCCGAGGCAGCAGCCAAAGCCGCCGCCGCCAAAGCTGCCGCAGAACAGGCCGCTGCGGAAGAGCAGGCAAGGCTCGAAGCCGAAGCCGCTGCGCGCGCCAAGATTGATGTTGGCAAGGCGCTGCGCCGGTTGATCCGCGAAACCGGGCCGATCAGCCTTGCGCATTACATGGGTGAAAGCAACGCGCGCTATTATGCCAGCCGCGATCCGCTGGGCGATCAGGGTGATTTCATCACCGCGCCCGAAGTCAGCCAGATGTTCGGCGAACTGGTCGGGTTGTGGCTGGCGGATCTGTGGGTGCGGATGGGCGCTCGCAAGCATATCCACTATGTCGAACTTGGCCCCGGCCGCGGCACGCTGGCGCGCGATGCGCTGTCCACGGCGGCGCGTTACGATTTCGCGCCGCAGGTGCACTTTGTCGAAACCTCGGCAACCTTGCGCGGGCTCCAGCGGGAGGCTTTTCCCGGCTGCCATCACCACCATGATCTTTCGACCTTGCCCGAAGATGCCCCGCTGCTGGTTGTCGCCAACGAATTTTTTGATGCATTGCCGATCCATCAACTGGTGCGCGCCGCCGATGGCTGGTTTGACCGGATGGTCGGGCTGGACGGCGAAGCCTTTACCTTTGGCACGGGCAAGGAACGGATGGATCATCTGGTGCCGTCCGGCTGGGCGCGTGCCAGTCAGGGTTCGATGATTGAAACCAGTCCGGCAGCAGCAGCGGTGATGGGCGAGCTTGCCCGGCGCCTGACCAATCAGGGCGGGGCGGCGCTGATTATCGACTATGGCCAGACCGAACTGCGTGCCGGACCAACCTTGCAGGCGCTGAAAGGCCATCAGAAGGTTGATGTCTTAGCGCATCCGGGTGAGGCCGATATCACCGCGCATGTCGATTTCGAACTGCTCCAGCAGATCGCCCGTCAGCACGGCGCAGACGTGATGGGGGTGCAGATGCAGGGCGAATGGCTGCGGCAGATGGGGATCGACACGCGGCTGGAGGCGCTTCAGCGACGCAACCCCAAAGAGGCAGACAAGCTGCGCCGTCAGCGCGACCGCCTGGTCGAATCGACCAATATGGGCACCTTGTTCAAGGTGCTCGGCATTTGCGGGCGGCGCTGGCCCTACGGGGTAGGGTTTGCATAGGGCCGCGTGACCGGGTGAGCGTTAAAGCCCTGCCGTGATCGCCAGTTTCGTCGCCGCCGCCTTGGGCGTCAGCTTGCCCGCGTCCTCACGGTCAACCGCCAGATTGGCCTCGCGCATGGCCTCGACACTGATCGCACCGATCAGCGGGGTTAGCGCGGCGATCACGCCTTGATCCTGCGCAATCCGGGGCGACAGCATCAGCATCGCGTCATAACTCGGCAGCGCGCCCTTGGGATCAGCCAGCACCACCAGCCTGTCAGCCGCGATCCGCCCGTCTGACGTATAAGCGCTGATCACGTCAGCCTCGCCCGATTGCAGCGCATTATACATGAAGGTCGGCGCGAAATTGCGGCTTCCGGCGAACCGCAGCCCATAGGCATCGCGCACCGCGATCCATTCGGGCCGTTCGAAAAATTCGGGGTCGCCGCCGACCGTCAGGCGCGGGGCTATGGCAACCAGATCGGTGAGCGAGGTCACACCCAGATCCGCCGCGCGATCCTGCCGCATGGCAAAGGCATAGGCGTTTTCAAACCCCAGGCGCCCCAAGACGCGCACGCCGTTCTCGCGCCATTCCCAGTCGCGGATGGTCTGAAACATCACCTCGCGCCCCGGATTGTCGGTGCGCTTGAGGTAATTGGTCCAGACCGTGCCGGTGTAATCGACGGAAATGTCGATCGCGGAGGAGGCGACCGCGCTATGCACCACCGCGCTGCCCAGCCCGTCGCGATATTCGACCGCGTAACCCGCCGCTTCCAGCCGCGCGCCGATCAGTTGCGCGAGGATATATTGTTCGGAAAACTGTTTGGAGGCGATGGAGATCCGGCGTTCGTCGCTGCCCGCGCCTTGCGCCCATAATGCAGCGGCAATGCCCAGCGCCACCACCGCCATTCCGCCAAAGGTCTGAAGCCGTGAGCGCCGCGCCAGCCCGACCTCGATCACCCACAGCAGGTTGTCCGCCGCCAGCGCCAGCCCCGCGCTCGCCACGCATCCGGCCAGCACCAGCGCCCAGTTCTGGGTTTGCAGCCCGGCAAAGATCGGATCGCCC
>JBGSKN010000096.1:0-12356 GCA_041741215.1 Erythrobacter sp.
GACCAGCGTCCGCGCGAGCGGGCGCAGCAGCGCGGCCTCCTCACCGGCGACGATGCCGAACACCGACAGTTTGTCATGCGCGCGGGCGGTGATCCGTTCGTCGCTCCGCCCGGTCAGCACCTTTTCGATATGGCCAATGCCGAAACTCTGCCCGGTGCGATAGACCGCCGATAGCAGTTTGCGAGCCAACTCGCTGGTATCGACCACGCGCGGCGGGTTTTCGCAGTTGTCGCAATTTCCGCAATGCGCTGGCGGATGCTCGCCAAAATGCCTGAGCAGCACCGCGCGGCGGCATTCAGGGGTTTCAACCAGCGCGGCAAGGTTGTGCAACCGCGCCTGTTCGCCCGCCAGCCGCTCGGGTTCCACCTCACCCAGCCATTGGCGCGCGCGCGAAAAGTCGCTCACGCCCCACAGCAGATGCGCCTCGGCCGGATCGCCGTCGCGCCCTGCGCGCCCGGTTTCCTGATAATAGGCCTCGATTGATTTGGGCAGGCCGGCGTGGATCACGAAGCGCACGTCAGGCTTGTCGATTCCCATTCCGAACGCGATTGTGGCCACCATCACCATGCTTTCCGACCGCACGAAGGCGGATTGGGTGGCGGCGCGGCGTTCGGGATCGAGGCCCGCGTGATAAAACCCCGCTTCACGCCCGGTGCGGGCGATGCTGGCGGCAATGTCCTCGGTCGCCTTGCGGCTTGGTGCATAGATGATGCCCGCGCCGGGCAGGCGGGCGAGCAGATCGTTTATCTGGCGCGTGCCGTTATCGCGCGGGGTGATGGCGTAGCGGATATTGGGCCGGTCGAATCCGGCGACGATCAGGCCTTCGTCGGGAATACCGAGTTGGCGCAGGATATCGACGCGCGTGGCCGGATCGGCGGTGGCGGTGAGTGCGAGGCGCGGGACGTGCGCGAACCGATCGAGCATGGGCCTCAGCCCGCGATAATCAGGGCGGAAATCGTGCCCCCATTCGGACACGCAATGCGCCTCATCAATCGCGAACAGCGCGATGTCCGCCCGGTCGAGCAGCGCCTGAAAGCCGCTGGTCGCTGCGCGTTCGGGCGCCACATAGAGCAGATCAAGCGCGCCCGCACGGAATGCATCGGCAGTGGCGGCGTTATCGGCATCGGCGGATGTCATCGACGCTGCGCGAATCCCTGCTGCCCGCGCCGACCGGATCTGGTCGTGCATCAGCGCGATCAAGGGCGAGATGACGATGGCGGTGCCGGGCCGGGCCAGCGCAGGAACCTGATAGCAAAGGCTTTTGCCCGCGCCGGTCGGCATTAATGCCAGGCTGTGTTCACCCTGCATCACCCGCGCGATCACCGCTTCCTGCTGCCCGCGAAATCCGGGAAAGCCGAAGGTGCGGCGCAGTATCTCGTGAATGTCAGGGGTTGCGGGCGCGTGCATCGCGCGGCCCTAGCCCATCGGGTGGCACAAAAGCACCCGCGAAAGGCGCTCTATCTACCGCTTAGCGCCCCGAAGCGGCCTTGGCTGCGGCCAGATCGACTACGTCGCCCTTGCCGGGGCCTGCGCCGGGAGTCGAGATCGAGCCATCTGCGCGCAGACCGAGGTTTTCAGGGCGCACCAACCACAAATCCTGCGGGCCAAGAATGCGGCCATCATGCGCGAGGATCGACACCGGGCCGATCGGCAGGCGATCACATTCATCGACCAGCACCGGGTCTTCGATCACCTGTTCGCTGCCGTATTTCTGCCCCCACTGGCGCAGCGCCAGCATAGCAGGCAGCAGGTCAAAGCCCTTTTCGGTCAGCCGGTATTCAATCTTTCGACGATCATCGGCGCAGGGTTCGCGTTTGAGGATGCCGTGTTCGACCAACTTCGCCAGCCGGTTCGACAGGATGTTGCGGGCGATACCCAGCTCGCTCAGGAATTCCTCGAAATGCTTGAGGCCATTGAAGCTGGCGCGCAGAATCATGAACGACCAGCGTTCACCCATCACCTCCAGCGCCTGCGGCAGGCCGCACTCGATCAGATCCTTCAGCGGTTCTCTCAGATCACCCATTCACAAATCCTTCCCCAGCAGGGGCAATGTGTAACCACTTTTTTGAGAGGTCACAAAATTAAATCCGATTTCAGTTGCAACACGCAACCTAGTTATGTAGGTAGCGAATAGCAACTGGTTTCGAATCGAAATGTTGCGCTGCAAAATAGCGGCGCAGACGCCAAAGCGCCACCGCCCACAAGGCACAAAAACAAAAGGATTACTTCGATGACCAACACCCTCTCCGTTCCCCGCACTGGCAAGCTCGCCATCCTCGCCACCGCGCTGCTGTATACAGGCGTAAGCTTTGGCGTTGCCACTGCGACCCCGGTAAACGCAGCAGGCAACGCCTATTACACCGCCACCCTGTCAGCCCCCACCACTGAAACCCGCGCGGTGGCCAGTGGTGTCGCATGGGCCTGCGCCGGCAGCACCTGCGTCGCCAACAAGGCGAGCGCCCGCCCGCTGCGCATCTGCCGCGGCCTCAACCGCAAGTTCGGTGAAATCGCGACCTTCAAGGTCGATGGCGCTGAACTGGCGGCCGACGAACTGGCAAAGTGCAACGGCTGATCGCCGCTGCAATCTGGATCCCCACTCTGACCGGCCCCTCTCTCCAACTGGTCGGAGCACTCCAAACCCCGGCGCGCCCGTCCCAGGCGCAGCCGGGGTTTATGTTTTTGGCGGAATGCTTTTACTTCCGTTCGCCCTGAGCTTGTCGAAGGGCTGTCCTTCACTTTTGGCGGCTCACCAACGCGCCCTAAGAAAATGGCAGTCCTTCGACAAGCTCAGGACGAACGGGATGAGAGGGTTCACGCTTGGATTAAAGCAGCCCCGACCCCACAAGTGCCGCTTCCAGCCCCGCCGCGTCGGTGAACAGGTGGGCATCCCAGCCGCGCGCCTTGGCGGCGGCGATGTTGTCGGGGTTGTCGTCGGCGAAAAACAGCGCATCGCCGCTTCGCCCGCTACGCGTTTCGGTGATTTCGTAAATACGCGGGTGGGGTTTGGCGACTTTTTCGATCCCCGAAACGATGATGTCATCGAACAGGTCGAAAATCGGCTGGGTTGGACGGAACACCTGCCACAACTCGTCGCCGAAATTGGTCAGGCAGAACAACGGCACACCATTGTCTGCCAGCCGTTGCGCAAGCTCATGCGACCCTGCGACCGGCCCCGGAACGGTTTCGTTAAAACGCGCTGCATAGGCGCGGATGTGCATTTCATACTGCGGGAATGCGGCGATTCGTTCGGGCACCATATCGGCCAGCGCCCGCCCGCGATCATGGTCGAAATGCCATTCCTCGGTCACGACCTCGGCGAGGAACCATTCCAGTTCCTGCCGGTCATCGATCAACTTTTCGAACAGGGCGCGCAATTGCCATTGGAACAGCACCCGACCGACATCGAAGACCACCGCCTTTTGCACGCCGCCAGCTCCTCAAAAGCGTGCGGCCCGCGCTCCTTAAAGGAGGCGGGCCGCTGATCTTGCAGGCTGCCCAACAGCAGCCATCCGTCAAATCAACCTTGGCGGGCCTTGAACCGGCGATCGGTCTTGTTGATCACATAGGTGCGCCCGCGACGACGAATCACGCGGTTGTCGCGGTGACGGCCTTTCAGCGATTTGAGGCTGTTGACGATCTTCATGGCTATTGTTTCCAAAAGAGAAGCGCGCCGGATTTTGCCCGACGCGCGGAAATTGAAGCGTGCCGTTAGCGGCAGAGGCACCCTGCGTCAATGCGCCGCGTCATGCCGATTGGCGCAAAATGGCCAATTTCCGCTCCCATGCCAGCGCATCGGTGATGATCGTATCAAGCTGCGCGTGGCGCGGCTCCCAGCCGAGCGTCGCCTTGAGCCGCGCCGGGTCTGAAATCAGCGAATCGGGATCACCCGCTCGCCGCCCTTCGACCCGGCGCACCAACGGGCGTTCCGTCACCCGATCGACCGCATCGAGCACCTCGCTGACCGAAAACCCCCGGCCATAGCCGCAATTCATCGTCAGCGAGCGCGCGGGATCGGCCATCAGCGCCTCCAGCGTCAGCACATGCGCCGCCGCCAGATCGCTGACATGGATGTAATCGCGCACCCCGGTACCGTCGGGCGTGGCGTAATCGGTGCCGAACACCGCGACCGATTCGCGCAGGCCCAGCGCCGCTTCGATCGCGACCTTGATCAGATGCGTCGCGCCAGCGGTCGATTGTCCGCTGCGCGCTGAAGAATCGGCGCCTGCAACATTGAAATAGCGCAGCACGCCGCAATTCAGCCGATGCGCCGCCGCGACATCGGTGAGCATCTGCTCGGTCATCAGTTTTGACCAGCCATAGGGGTTGATCGGGCGCTGCGGGGTGTCTTCGCGCACGGCAGCAACATCGGGGATGCCATAGACCGCGGCGGTCGACGAAAAGATGAAATGGGGTATGCCTGCCTTCACCGCTGCTTCAATCAGGGTGCGGCTTTTGGCGGTGTTGTTATGGTAATATTTCAGCGGGTCAGCGACACTTTCGGGCACGATGATCGACCCGGCGAAATGCATGATCGCTCCGGTCGCCTGCTCGGCGAATATCCGTTCCAGCAAGCCCGCATCGGCAATATCGCCTTCATACAGCGGCACGCCATCGGGCACGGCAAAGCGGAACCCGGTCGACAGGTTGTCGATCACTGCCACCGGCCAGCCCGCGTCCTTCAACGCCAGAACCGCATGGCTGCCGATATAACCGGCACCGCCGGTCACGAGTACGCAAGGTTTGGTGTGCGAAATCATGGAACGCGCGTTATCACACAAAGCGCTTAGAAAGCGTCAACCTTGTTCAATGCAAAGCGTTGTTGTGCACATTGATGGCCCGCACCTATAGGTGCGGGGCTACAAGAGGAACCTGCCATGTCCGCATTCCGCCTGATTGCCCCTGCAACCGCCGCCGCCTTGCTGGCACTGTCGGCATGTGCGACCAGCCCCTATACCGGCCCGGTCGAAGTCACCCGCTTTGTCGCGGAGAGCCGTGCTGACCTCGGTCAGGGGCCGATCATCGTCTATTTCCCCGACGATGTAGCCAATGCGAATGCCAAGGCGGCATTCAAGGCTGCGGTCGAAGCTGAATTGCGGGCGCTGGGATACACGATTGCCGCGCAGGAAGGTCGCGGCATCCAGGTCGCCGCCGTGCGCACCAGCCGCAATCCCATCGCTGCCACGGTCGAAAACAACCGCGGCCCGGTCAGCGTCGGGGTGGGCGGACAGACTGGCAGTTATGGGTCGGGCCTTGGCCTTGGTGTCGGCATAAATCTGGGCGGCGGGCGCGAAGGCCCTGCGGCGATGACCGATCTTTCGGTGCGCATTGGCCGCGATGATGGCACCACCTTGTGGGAAGGCCGCGCTCAGATGGCGACAGGGGTGAAGTCGCCCTATGCGCAGGTGGACGCCAGCGCCTCTGCGCTCGCTGCGGCCTTGTTTCAGGACTTTCCCGGCGGCAATGGTGAGACCGTGACGATCAACGTCAAGAAGCTTCAGGGAAATTGATGAGCCAGATGTTTATCGATGCTGCGTTTGACAGCGGCAATATTGACGTCATCGGAATCGAGGGGCGCACGGCGCGGCTCGCGATCCGGCGCGATAATGCGTCGGACTTTTTTCAGTGGTTCCACTTTCGCGTCTGCGCCAGCGCGGGCGAGGAAGTTGAGCTGAAACTGACCGGGCTCAATCACAGCGCCTATCCCGGCGGCTGGCCCGATTACAACGCCTGCGTGTCCGAAGACCGCGACTACTGGGCGCGCGCGGCGAGCACCTTCGATGCGGCCGAAGATGGCGGGACGCTGACGATCCGCTATCTGCCCGCATCGGATGTCTGCTGGTTCGCCTATTTCGCGCCCTATTCGATGGAGCGCCACCATGATCTGATCGCAGAGGCCGCGGCGAGCGAAGGGGTCGATCTGGTGCGGCTTGGCACCACGCTGGATGGCCAGCCGATCGATTGCCTCGAACTGGGCGAAGGCACAACGCAGGTGTGGCTCTATGCCCGCCAGCATCCGGGCGAGACTCAGGCCGAGTGGTGGATCGAGGGCGCCTTGGAATGCCTTACTGATCCCGCCGATCCGGTGGCGCGGACGTTACGCAAGGCGTGCCGCATCCACATCGTGCCCAATTGTAACCCCGATGGTTCACGGCGCGGACATTTACGCACCAATGCGGTTGGTGCGAACCTGAACCGCGAATGGGCCGACCCGACGCCGGAACGCGCGCCCGAAGTGCTGGCGATCCGCAACCGGATGGATGCGACCGGGGTCGATTTCGCGATGGACGTCCACGCCGATGAGGCGATCCCGGCGGTGTTCCTTGCCGGGTTTGAAGGCATCCCCGGCTGGACCGAGGCGCAGGGCGAAGGCTATTACCGCTACCAGCGCATCCTTGACCGCCGCACCCCGGATTTCCAGACGAAACTGGGCTACCCCAAAGCCCCGGCAGGCCGTGCGAACCTGGCCATGAGTACCAACCAGGTCGCGCAGCGGTTTGGCGCGGTCGCGATGACGCTGGAAATGCCTTACAAGGACCTGGCCGATTTTCCTGAGCCGGAACAGGGCTGGAGCCCCGAACGCTGCAAGCTGCTGGGCCGCGAATGCATGGCGGCATTGGCGGAATGGCTGGAGGGCAAACCCTTGCCCTAGGCCAGATTGGAAGGCCCAAACGCGTGCGGCAGCAGCGCCGATAAAGCCGCGCGCCGCACGTCATCCTTGCTGACGCACAGCACCTGCGGATCGGTTGCGCCCAGCGCGGCGACTTCATTGAGCACCTGACGACAGCGCCCGCACGGCGTGATCGGTTCGGCACCGGCCTTGAGGCCCACCACCGCCACCGCCAGCAACCCGCCGCGCCGCCCTTCGCCCAGCGCTTTGGCCACCGCCACCGTTTCGGCGCACAGGGCGAGACCATAGCTCGCGTTTTCGACATTGCAGCCGGTGATCACCGCGCCATCATCGAACAGCAGCGCCGCGCCGACAGGGTAGTCCGAATAGGGCGCATAGGCGTGTTCGGCGGCGGCATAAGCGGCTGCGATCAATTCGCGTTCCTGCGCGGCGCTCAGGCTCATTTCTGCACCACCACCCATTCGATCGGCTCCTCGCCAGCCTCGCTCACCAACTGGCTGTTGGCGCTCCATAGCAGCCACGGGCGGCCCGCATAGTCCGGCCGCGCACGGTCGCGCGCCAGCCACAGGTCGCGGGTCAGCGCGGTGGCGGTTCTGTGACGCTGCTCGAACGCACGGCTGAGTTTGAGGATCACCGGCCTGCCCGCGTGGGTTTCAACCTGATTGATCAGCGTCATCAGCTCGCTTTCCACCGCTGCATCGCTGACCTTGGGATTGCACCCATCGGCCAGTCGGGCAAGGCCAATCGCGGGCGGCAGCAGGTCGGGGTCGCGCGGCACCATCTGCGCAAACGCACCGCTTTGCAGATCAGCCGGGACGCAGGGGTCGAAATTGAGCATCACGCCCACCTTCAGGTTGGCAGCGCGCGCGCGGCGAAAGCGGTCGGCAAAGCCGGGTGCGTCGGGCAGCGGATCTAACGCCAGCGGCAGATAGACGAACTGCGCTCCGATCGCCTTCAAGGTGGCAAACTTCACCTCGGCCCCGTCCGCTGGGGCAAGCGCGCCCTGTTCGGGATAGAGCGCCTCGTTAGGGCGCCATTCGCGCATGTCCCACCACAGCCATGCGGCAAAGGCGAGCGCGACGAGCGCCGCCAGAGCGCCCATCCGCAGCAACCAGCGGCGCGGCGCCTTGCGCGCCGAAGCTTTGCGTCCCCTTGCCATCCATCAGCCCTTGATATGCAGCACGCAGATCAGCGTGAACAAGCGGCGTGCGGTGGCGAAATCGGTATCGACCTTGCCTTCAAGCCGTTCCAGAAGCAGTTCTGCCGCGTTGTTGTGGATGCCGCGCCGGGCCATGTCGATGGTTTCGATCTCCGTCGGCGTCGCCTTGCGGATTGCCTGATAATAGCTGTCGCAGATCGCGAAATATTCGCGGATCGGTCGGCGGAACCGGGCCATGCCGATCAGCAGCGTTTCCAGCAATTGTCCGGCCGTGTCGCTGACATCCATCACCAGCCGCCCATCATTGACTGACAGTTGCAGATGATATGGCCCATGCGCCCCGCGCTCCACCGACCGCACTGGCCTGAAGGCGTTTTCCTCGATCAGATCATAGATCGCGACCCGGCGTTCCTGTTCGACATCTGCGTTGCGCCACAGGATCGTCGCTTCGTCGAGTGTGACCTGTGCAATACGATACGCACCCGCAACAGCGGGAGACAGGGGCAGGGAATCGCGCGGCTGATCGGCCATAGACCCTGCCTTCGCAGATGCAGGGGCTGCACTTCAAGCACTTCGGCAAACTCTCCCCGCTATCCACAGCATGCAAAATAAATATTGGCACCAATCACCCTTGCGCGATGGGGCGCGCGAGGCGCATCAGACCGCGATGATCGAACCTGCAAAAGTCACCAGAATCAACGCCGCCCCGGGCGAAGCCACCGGCGATGCCGACAGCCCCTTGCGTAAACTGCCCTTCAATCTTGAGGCTGAGGCCGCGTTTCTGGGCGCAGTGCTGATCGACAACCGCGTGATCGAGGAATTGCAGGTGCCGGTCCGGGCCGAGCATTTCTTTGAAGCCTTGCACCAGCGCATTTTTGATCGCGTGCTGGTAATGATCGAACGCAACGCCACGGCATCGCCGGTGACATTGCGCCCCTATTTCGAAGCGGACGAGGCGCTCAAGGAACTGGGCGGCACGTCCTATCTGGCGCAGTTGACCGCCAGCGGGGCAGGGCTGCTCGCCCCGCGTGAACTCGCCCAGCAGATTTACGATCTGGCCTTGCTGCGTGAACTTGTCAGCGTCGGGCGCGGGCTGGTCGAAGGCGCGCTTGACACCTCGCAGGATACCTCCCCGATTGACCGCATCGCGCAGGCCGAAGCTGATCTGTTCCGCGTCGCCGAAGGGGCGGCAACCGGTCGCGAGGCGGCAACGTTCCGCGATGCGGCGGTGCAGGCGATCAAGATGGCCGAAGCCGCGATGAATTCGGGCGGCGGCTTGTCGGGCAAGACCACCGGGCTTGAAACCATCGATCGCAAGACATCGGGCCTGCACAATTCCGACCTTGTGATCCTTGCCGGGCGTCCGGGCATGGGCAAGACGTCGCTTGCTACCAATATCGCGTTCAATTGCGCGGAAAAGCATCTCGAATGGCAGCGCGAGGGCGGCGAGTTCAATTACGGCGCGCCGGTCGCGTTTTTCAGTCTGGAAATGAGCGCGGATCAGCTTGCCACCCGTATCCTGGCCGAACAGGCCGAAATTTCGTCGGAAAACCTGCGCAGCGGCAAGCTGACGCGCGAGGATTTCCAGAAATTGTCCTATGCCAGCCAGCGGCTCGCGGAACTGCCGCTGTATATTGATGACACTCCGGCGCGGACCATCGCGGCGCTGCGCACCCGCGCGCGGCGGATGAAGCGGCGGCATGATATCGGGCTGATCGTGGTCGATTACCTGCAACTGCTGCAAGGATCGGGCCGCGCCAATGACAACCGGGTCAACGAAATTTCCGAAATCAGCCGGGGTCTGAAAACGCTGGCCAAGGAATTGCAGGTTCCGGTGATCGCGCTGTCGCAGCTCAGCCGCGCGGTCGAAAGCCGCGAGGACAAGCGCCCGATGCTGTCCGACCTGCGCGAATCCGGCTCGATCGAGCAGGACGCCGATATGGTGTGGTTCATCTTCCGCTCCGATTATTACCACATGCTGGTGAAGCCCGACATGCCCGACGGCAGCAGCACGCCCGACGTTCAGGAAAAATACCGGTCGTGGGAGGAAAAATACGAACAGATGGTGGGCAAGGCGACGTTGATCGTCGCCAAGCAGCGTCACGGTTCGACCGGCAACGTCCCGCTGCATTTCCAGAGCGACATCACCAAGTTCACCTCGCCCAATTACAAGGATTATTCGGATTACGGCTTCGAATGACGGCGCTCTGCGCTCGGCCCGTAAAACCGTAACAGGTCCTGACCCTAGCTGAACAACCGCCGGGCGACCGCGTCGAGTTTTGCCATGACTGCGGGGTCGTGTTCATCAGGCGCGGTAATGACCGCGTCGTCAAGCGCGGTGTCGATTGGCGATGCGGCGCGCTTTTTCGGCAGGGCGGCGATGAAATTCTTCACCATCGCCTGGGCGAGCGCGGCGTTGGACTGCATCTGGGCAATCACCTGCGCAACATCGACCGCCTCGCCATCTCTCCAGCAATCATAATCGGTGATCATGCCGGCCAGAGCATAGGGCAGTTCGGCCTCCCGCGCCAATTTGGCTTCGGGCATCGCGGTCATGCCGATCACGTCGGCGCCCCATTGGCGGTACATCCGGCTTTCGGCGCGGGTGGAAAATTGCGGGCCTTCGATGGTGAGGCAGGTCGCGCCGACCGCGACCTTGCCTTTGGCCTTCGCGATAGCCTTCGCCGCCATCTCCGACAGGCGTGGGCAGACCGGATCGGCCATCGACACGTGGGTGACAAAACCGCTGGTGAAATAGGACGAGGCGCGCTGCACGGTGCGATCGATGAATTGTTCGACCACCGCAAAGCGCCCCGGCTCCAGTTCTTCGCGTAAGGAGCCCACCGCTGAAATCGCGAGTATATCGGTGCAGCCCGCGCGCTTGAGCGCATCGATATTGGCGCGCGAATTGAGCTGTGTCGGGCTGATCGGGTGCCCGCGTCCGTGGCGGGGGAGAAAGCGCACCTTCACCTCGCCAATCCGGCCGCACAGGATTTCGTCCGAAGGTTCCCCCCACGGCGTATCAATCGCAATCCACTGCGCGTCCTCGATGCCGTCCATGGCATAGAGGCCTGATCCGCCGATGATCCCGATACACCATTCGCTCGCCATCTGCGCAGCTGCCCTCTGTTGCTTGTGCGTTTGAGTGTGGTGGGCTTAGGTCAGGTCGAAGCGGATCGGCAAGGCCTTGCGGATTATCTTTTCCGCCGCCGCGTATGGCCCGGCAATCGAAGGGCGCGCCTTCATCGCGGCAAAATGCGCGGCGAGGGCGGGCCATTTGTCCAGCGGCGTCTGCGCAACCAGTGAAACCTGCATCAGCACGCAGGCCACGGTAATATCGGCTATCGACAGCGCATCGCCTGCGAAAAACGCGCGCCCGCCCAGCCGCGCCTCCAGCACATCAAAGATCGGCGGCAATTGGTTGGCCCAGGTATCGCGCGCCTTGTCCAGATCGGGCGCGTCGCCTTTGCTGACCGCGAAGAAGATCGGGCGGAAAATGCCAAGCCCGCCCGCCATCGCCAGCGATGTATCGGCATATTCCTCGATGAACAGCGCCTCGCCCAGCGCCATTGCCGCATCAGGGTAGAGCGCGGGCGCGGGGTGTTTCTTCTCGATGAAGGCGCAGATCGCGCTGGAATCCGCGATCGTGCCCGCCACGCCTTCTTCCGCCACGGAACGATCCCGCAGCACCGGGATGCGTTTCATCGGGGATATTTCACGGAACCATTGAGGTGGATCGAACACGTTGACCGCCTCGATCGTGTAATCCACGCCCTTTTCGATGCAGACCGCCGCCACTTTGCGTACGAAGGGTGAAACGGGGCTGCCATAGATGACCAGATCGGGGCGGGAATCACTCATGGGGCTCTCCTTGATGGCATGTATGGCCGCTTCCATAGGCTGCGGCGGCAATAGCGCAATCGTCAAGCGAAGCGCATTACCGCCTCGTCTGCATTATCTGGCAAGGCAACGATTGCGTTTTCGGATGCAACGCGCCACTTTCATCTGGCAAGAGACGACTCCCTGACAGGACGCGAGAGGAACGATCATGGTCACCCAGTACAAGAACCTTATCGGCGGCAAGATGGTCGCCACCCAACAGATGCTCGATGTGGTCAACCCGGCCACCGAGCGAGTGATCGGACAGGTGCCGGCCTGCGGCAAGGATGAACTCGACCAGGCAGTCGCCGCTGCCCGCGCCGCGTTCAAGACGTGGAAGAACACGCCGATCGAAGAACGCCGCGCCGCGATCATGGCGATTTCGGGCGCGATCAAGGAAAACGCCGAGGAACTCTATCGCCTGCTGACGGCTGAACAGGGCAAGCCGCACGATCAGGCCAAGGGTGAAATCTACGGCGCAGCGGGCATGAGCGCGGCGCAATCGACCCTCAGCCTTGATGACGAGATCAACGAGGACAGCGATGTTCGCCTGTCGCGCACCCGCCGCGTGCCGGTCGGTGTGGTCGCCGGGATCGTGCCGTGGAACTTCCCGGTGATGATGGCGATCCAGAAAATCGCGCCCGCGATGCTTTCGGGCTGCACCATCGTGCTCAAACCCTCGCCCTTCAC
>JBGSKN010000097.1:0-4788 GCA_041741215.1 Erythrobacter sp.
GCCCGACACGCAAGGCCGCCCCATCCCGCGCGCCACCACCGCCGCATGGCTGGTCATCCCGCCGCGCGCGGTAAGGATGCCCTGCGCGGCGTGCATCCCGTGGATGTCCTCTGGCGATGTTTCGACCCGCACCAGAATCACCTTTTCGCCGCGCCCGGCCCATTGTTCGGCGGTATCGGCATCCAGCACGATCTTGCCCGCCGCCGCGCCCGGCGAAGCGGGAAGCCCGGTGGTCAGCACCTGGCGTTCGGCCTTCGGATCAAGCGTCGGATGCAACAGCTGATCGAGCGCCATCGGGTCGATCCGGCGCACGGCTTCGCGCGTGTCGATCAGACCTTCGGCCACCATATCCACCGCCATCTTCAACGCGGCCTTGGCGGTGCGTTTGCCCGATCGGGTCTGCAGCATCCACAACTTGCCGCGTTCCACGGTGAATTCAATGTCCTGCATGTCACGATAATGCCGTTCCAGCAGATCGAACACGTCGGCGAGTTCGGCATAGGCTTGGGGCAGCGCCTCTTCCATGCTCAGCGGCCTGGCCCCGGCGGCTTCGCGCGCGGCTTTGGTCAGGTATTGCGGCGTGCGGATGCCTGCGACCACGTCTTCGCCCTGCGCGTTGATCAGATATTCGCCGTAATAGGCACGCTCCCCCGTGGCAGGATCACGGGTAAAGGCGACCCCGGTGGCGCTGGTATCGCCCATATTGCCGAACACCATCGCCTGCACATTGACCGCGGTGCCCCAATCTGCGGGGATGTCGTTCAAGCGGCGGTAAACCTTGGCGCGGTCGCTGTCCCAGCTATCAAACACAGCGCGGATTGCGCCCCACAATTGCTCGTGAACATCCTGCGGGAACGGGCGGCCCAGTTCCTGTTCGACGATGCCCTTGTATTCGCTGACCAGCGCTTGCCAGTCTTCAGACGCCATCTCGGTATCATTATAGAAGCCGTTGTCTTCCTTGACGATCTCCAGCGCCTCTTCAAACAATCCGTGATCGAGGCCGAGCACGACGTCGGAATACATCTGAATGAAACGGCGGTAGCTATCCCACGCGAACCGTGCATCGCCCGATGATGCGGCAAGTCCCGCGACCGTCGCATCGTTCAGGCCGAGGTTGAGCACGGTGTCCATCATCCCCGGCATCGACACGCGCGCGCCCGAACGGACCGACACCAGCAGCGGATCGCCCGCATCGCCAAAACGCTTGCCCACGCTTGCCTCGACATGGGTCAGCGCGGCGGCGACGGCACTTCGCAGTTCGTCCGAAAAATCCGCGCCATCACGCAGATAATCAACGCATTCTTCAGTCGTTATGGTAAATCCCGGCGGCACCGGCAGGCCGATGCTGGCCATTTCGGCTAGGTTTGCGCCCTTGCCGCCGGAAACGGTCTTGTCCTTCTGGCGCGGGTCGGAATGGTCGGCTTGGCCCCCGAAAACATAGACCGTCTTCAATGTCATGGCAGTTCCCGCAAAGTGTGTTGGGCGGCGAGGAGGATCACCCCTCGATGCGGCTGAAATCGGCGACCCGGTGGACCGCATCGCGAAACCGCGCAAGCAGCGCGAACCGCGCGGCGCGCTTGTCCGCATCGGTGTCGTTGACTGTCACCTCTTCAAAAAACTGGTCGATAGGCGCTCGTAGCGAGGCGAGCGCCGCCATCGCATCGGCGAAACGTTCATCCTCGACCGCCTGCGCAGCACGCGGGGCGGCGGCATCAAGCGCGTCGATCAGCGCCTTTTCGGCCGGTTCGGGGGTGTAGGTAAGGGCCACGCCCTCCCCGATGGGGGGAGGTGGCAGCGGCGCAGCCGCTGACGGAGGGGATTTGCCTCCAATGCCGGCGCTTGTGGCAGAGTCCCCTCCACCACCCTGCGGGCGGTCCCCCTCCCCGTCCCGGGGAGGATAGTTTTCCTTCTTGAGGATATTCGCCGCCCGCTTGTAGCCTGCGAGGAGGTTGGTGCCGTCCTCGGTGGTGACGAAGGCTTGCAGCGCATGAACGCGGGCGAGCAAGCGGACGAGATCATCCTCCCCGCCGAGCGCAAACACCGCGTCGATCAGGTCATGCCGGACGCCCGCTTCGCGTTGCTGGACTTTGAGGCGGTCGGCGAAGAAGTCGAGGAGCTCGCCTGATCGAGCCTTTAGGGTAGCCGCCAGCCAACGAGCATTACGCTCGACACCTCTGTTATTGACGATTTCTTCCACAACATCTTCGGGAAGTGTTTCGACACTCCGATAAATGACGTCGAGGGTAACCTGCGACGCAGCGGTCACCTCATCAACCCAACGCAGACCGTATTCCATGATGGCTTGCACGGACGCTTGACGCAGTTTGATCCTAAGATTGTTTTCGGTGATGGTCGACAGGATACCAAGGGCGGCGCGACGAAGTGCGAACGGATCTTTCGATCCAGTTGGTTTCTCGTCAGCGGCAAAAAACATCGCCAACGTATCCAGTTTATCCGCCAAAGACACCGCCACCGTTACCGGAGCGGTCGGAACATCATCGCCCTGCCCGTTCGGCTTGTAGTGATCGCGGATCGCCTCGGCGACCTCCTGCGGCAGACCTTCCTTTGCGGCGTAATAACCGCCCATAAGCCCCTGCAATTCGGGGAATTCGCCGACCATTTCGGTGACCAGATCGGCCTTGCACAGGCGCGCGGCTGCTTCCGCGAGGTCGGCCAAGGAAGCCCCTTCCCTTGAGGGAAGGGGTTGGGGATGGGTGTTCGACACCGCAGACGTGGCACCCCCCATCCCCGACCCTTCCCCCGTGGGGAAGGGAGTGTCTCGGACGATGTCAGATTCAACCAGCCACCGCGCCAGCTTGGCTACCCGGTCGACCTTGTCGGCGAGCGTGCCCAGCTTTTCGTGGAAGGTGATCCGCTCCAGCCCCTTGGCGTGCTGCGCGAGGGTCTTTTTTTGATCCTGCTCCCAGAAAAACTTCGCGTCAGAAAGCCTTGCGGCCAGCACCTTGCGGTTGCCGTCAACCACCACGGCGGGATCAATCGCGGCGATATTCGCGGTGCAGATGAAGGCGTTGGCCACATGGTGAGTCCCCGCGAAGGCGGGGACCTCATGCAGTTGAGCGCTATCGCCTGAGGCCCCCGCCTTCGCGGGGGCTCGCTGACAAACGAAATATTTCTGGTTCACCCGCGCGGTGAGCTGAATCACCTCGGGCGGAACATCCAGAAATGCCTCATCGAAACGCCCCAGCAACGGCACCGGCCATTCGGTGAGACCGGCGTTTTCAATCACCAACCCTTCATCGCCCACCAGCTTCAGGCCTGCGTCGGCGGCAGCCTTGGTCGCTCCTTCGCGGATGATAGCGGCGCGTTCTTCGTGGTCGACGATCACGTGGCAGGCGCGCAGCTTTTCGGCGTAATCGTCCGCTGAACCGATGGTGATCGGACCGTCATGGTGAAAGCGGTGGCCTTCAGTCGCCGCACCAGCGACGATGCCATCAATTTCGCACGGCACCACTGTGCCATCGAGCAGCGCGACGATGCCCGACAGCGGGCGCACCCAGCACAAACTATCGGTCGCCATCGAGGCTGCGCCCCAGCGCATCGACTTGGGCCATGCAAAGTCGCGGATGATCGCCGGGATCGCTGCGGCCAGCACATCGGCCATCGCCCGGCCCGGCTGTTGAATCACCGCGAACCAGGTCATGCGGCCTTTGACGTCGCGCAGTTCCAGCGCGGCGCGGTCAACACCGGCCTTGCGACAGAACCCGTCAATCGCCGCATCGGGTGCGCCTTCGGGCGGGCCTTTGGCCTCTTCGCTCACCGCCTCGGTCGCCAGCGGCAGGCCGCGTGCGATCAGCGCAAGGCGGCGCGGGGTTGACCAGATGGTGAGATCGCCCACGGCCACGCCCGCCGCTTCCATCTCGCGACGGAAAAGCTTTTCCAGTTCAGCGCGTGCGCCTGCCTGCATCCGGGCCGGGATTTCTTCAGAGCGCAGTTCGAGGAGGAAGTCAGCCATCACAGCGCCCAACCCGGATATTTCGCTTCCCATTCCGACGTCATTTTTTCGGCATAAGCCTCACACGATGAGCGTGCGAGGTCGCGCACCCGGCCCATGTAGCTGGCACGTTCCTGCACCGAAATCACCCCGCGCGCCTGGAGCAGGTTGAACACATGGCTCGCCTCGACCGCCTGTTCATAGGCGGCAATCGGCACGCCTGCGCCAAGCGCGTTGCGGCACTCAGCCTCGGCCTTGGTGAACAGGTCGAACAATGCGTCGGTATCGGCGACCTCGAAGTTCCATTTCGACATCTGGCGTTCGTTTTCAAGGAACACCTCGCCATACGATACGCCCGCCGTGTTGAACGCCAGATCATAGACGTTGTCGACGCCCTGAATATACATCGCGAGGCGTTCCAAACCGTAGGTCAACTCGCCCGCGACGGGCTTGCAATCGAACCCGCCCATCTGCTGGAAATAGGTGAACTGGGTCACTTCCATCCCGTCGCACCAGACCTCCCAGCCCAGCCCCCAGGCGCCGAGCGTGGGCGATTCCCAGTCATCCTCGACAAAGCGGATGTCGTGCGCCAGCGGGTCGATACCGATGGCGCTGAGGCTTTGGAGATAGAGCTCCTGAATGTCGGGCGGCGAAGGCTTCAGGATCACCTGATACTGGTAATAATGCTGCAAGCGATTGGGGTTTTCCCCGTAACGCCCGTCGGTCGGGCGGCGGCAGGGCTGGACGAAGGCCGCGTTCCAAGGCTCCGGCCCCAGCGCGCGCAGGGTGGTGGCGGTATGGAACGTGCCTGCGCCCATGCGCATGTCATAGGGTTG
>JBGSKN010000098.1:0-8174 GCA_041741215.1 Erythrobacter sp.
GGCTGGCCAGCCTGATCGCGACACCCGAACGGCTTGGCGAAGCGGTGATGGCCCATGCAGCCGCGCCCAGCGCCGCCGCGCTGCGATAAAGCCAGCCGATGGAAGTCAGCGAAGCCTCTCACCTGATCATTGCCGATCTGCTTGCCGAACGCACCGGCCAGCACCTCACCGAAAGCCGCCGCTGGCGGGTCAATTCGGCGCTGGCGGGGATTTTCCGCGAACACGGCATCAGCAATGTCGATCAGCTGGTATGCCTGCTGGCCGCCCCGCCGATCGGGCCGGAAAGCCCCGATCTGTCTCAGGACGTGGTTGAGGCGCTGCTCAACAACGAAACCTATTTCTTCCGCGACAAGCCGACTTTCGACCAGCTGCCATCGGAAATCCTGCCCGAACTGGCCGAACGGCGGCGCGATAGCCGACGGCTGTCGATCTGGTCTGCGGGCTGTTCCACGGGGCAGGAAGCCTATTCGATGGCGATGCTGTTCGCGGATCAGAAAGACCGCTGGGAGGGGTGGAGCATCGACATCCTCGGCACCGATGTTTCGCACCGCGCTGTCAATGCCGCGCGCAGCGGGCTTTACAGCCAGTTCGAAGTGCAGCGCGGGCTGGGCGTCACCCAGATGCTGCGCCATTTCGATGAAACGCCGCGCGGCTGGCAGATCGGTGAAGAAGCGCGGCGGATGGTGCGCTTTCGCCAGCACAACATGCTTGGCCCCCATCCCGGCCGGATGGCGTTTGATCTGGTGTTGTGCCGCAATGTGCTGCTCTATTTCGACCGCGAAACGCGCGGCGAAGCCTTTGCCCGCCTTGCCGATGCGGTGGTTCCCGACGGCTTTTTGATGCTGGGCGCGGGCGAAACCGTGGTCGGCCAGACCGACCGCTTCGTTCCGGCCCCCCGCCGCGCGAGCTTTTTCGAGCCGCTTTCGCACCGCCAGGTATCAGCCTTGCGCAAAACAGCCTGAGCCGCAGCTTTACCCTTCGTTAGCCGATGTCGTTTAGCACGATTTTCCAAATGGCGGCGCTTAGACCGCGATCCTCGGGAAAACATCTATCGTGTTCGCATCATCACCCTCCTTGCGACTAACGCCCACCGGGCTGGTGGTGATCCCGCTTGGCGTGATCAGCGGGCTGACCGGGATGATCATGCTGGCGATCAGTTTCAACGAACGGATCGTGATCGTGTCGCACGGCGCGCTGATAATTTCCGCGATCCTGGTCTATGCCGCGACGATCGTCGTTCTGGGGTGCAGCGGCATCGCCAATATCCGCGCGCTTGAAACGCGGGCCATCATCGATCCGCTGACCAACCTGCCCAACCGCCATGCGCTGCATGAGGAAATCCACCATGCCTCGCAAGGCAGCGAGGAAGTGGCGCTGGCGATGATCGACCTCGACAGCTTCAAACAGGTCAACGATCATTATGGCCACGCCGTTGGCGATCAGCTGATCGAAAGGTGCGCGCAAATGGTCTGCGCGGTGTGCAGCGGTGAAGCGCGCTGCTACCGGCTGGGCGGCGATGAATTTGCGGTTGTGATGTCGGGCAAGGTCGCCGGCACGATCCTTGAAGGCATTTGCCGCACGCTGCTGGAACAGATGGGCGCTCCGGTTGACGTCGGGGATCTGCAAATTTCGGTGGGTGCCAGCATCGGCCTTACCCGCAGCACCGCCGATCAGCGCCTGCCTTCATCAGAAATGCTGCGCCGCGCCGATGTGGCGATGTATATGTCCAAACGCAGCGGCAAGATGCGCACCACCTGGTTCAATGAAGGCTTTGACCGCTGCCGCGAACGCATGCGCGAGATCGAGGACGACATTCGCGCCGGGATCGGGAATGGCGAATTTAACGTCGCCTACCAACCGCTGGTGAATGCAGAGAGCGGCAGGATTGTCGGGGTGGAGGCCCTGCTGCGCTGGGATCGCGGGGATCGATCACCGCTTGGCCCGAATGTATTCATTCCGGTGGCCGAGGAATCCGGGCTGATCAATCCGCTGGGACAATTGGTACTGCGCCAAGCGGTATGCGACGCGATGCGCTGGGGCGGGATATCGCTATCGGTCAATGTCTCGGCTGCGCAGCTGCGCAATCCCGAATTTCCGATCAAGCTGGGCGAAGTGCTGGAAGAAACCGGCTTTCCGCCGCAGCAGCTTGAACTGGAAGTCACCGAAACCTGCCTCGTGCTTGATCCGGTGGTAGCCGAACGCACGCTTGATGTGATCCGGTCGTTCGGGGTGCAGATCGCGCTGGATGACTTCGGCACCGGCTATGCCTCGATCGGGTTCCTGCGGCGGTTCCGGTTTGAAAAGCTGAAGCTTGATCGCAGCCTGATCGAACTTGCCGGGGTGGATGATGCCAGCCGGGCGATGATGCTGTCATCGATCGCGCTCGCCCGCGCGCTCAATATGGGCGTGACCGCCGAGGGCGTGGAAACCGAAGAACAGGCCAGTCTCGTGCGGCTTGCCGGGTGCGACCAGATCCAGGGCTGGCTGTATTACCGCGCCATGCCCGCGAACGAAATCGACCGCCTGATCGCGGCTCAGAACGCCAGCGATAACGAACAAGCGGCATGAACGACATCGCCCGGAACATCACCGCCGAACCGGCTGGCGGCGCGCCGGATGGCACGGTCATGCCGGGGCCGCCCGCAGGCCGCCTCCAGCGCTGGTTCAACGCGCTCACGCTGGGCGGCAAGATCACGCTGTTCTTCGGTGCCAACCTCAGCCTTGCACTGGTTGCCGGGCTGTTCGTGGTAGGCGGCTACATCGAACTGGGCGCGCGCGCCGAAATCATCCGCAGCACGCATGATCAGGCGCTCAAGGCCGAACGGCTTCTCGCGCAGCTGAGCGAAGGGCGGCGCCATGCCGAGATGCTGGTGACTGACAAAACAGGAACCCGCGCCAGCTCGACCCGCGAAGCGCTGCACGCCGCCGAAGCAACAATTGCGGGATTATCGCAAGGCCTGCGCGCCACCAACGTGCAGGCCTATGACCGGCTCGCGCTGATCGGCGAAGGGGTGGCCGATCTCACCCGTCAGGTCGATGCCTTCGACCCCGAAACCGCCAACCCCCAGCAGCGCGAGCGCCAAGCGCTCGAAATCGCGGCGACCAGCGGGGCGGTGCTCGACGCGGGCAAGCAAATGACCGAACTGCTCGGCAAGGATGCCGACACAATCGCGGATCAGGGCGCAGCGCTGATCACCGGCCTGCTGTCCGTGTGGATCGCGCTGGCGATTGTGCTGACACTGCTGACCCTGATGGCGCAGCGTTACTTCAGCCGCAACGTCGGCGGGACGCTGAAAGCGATGGCGGCGCAGATGACGATCCTTGCCGCTGGCGGCAGGAACATCGCCGTCAGCAGCCAGCACCGCCAGGACGAAATCGGCGAAATGGCGCGGGCGATGGAGGTGTTCTACAGCGCAGCGGTGCAGCTCGAACGGCTCAGCCGCGAACAGGCCGTGCGTACGCGCGCCGAACACCGCGAACAGGCCCGGATAGAGGAACAACGCGGCGAAGCCCGGCTTGAACGCGAGCGGGCGGTGAACAGGCTTGCCGACCAGTTCGAACGCACCGTTGGCGAAGTCGTCACCAGTGTGGTCGCGGCATCCAGCCAGCTGCAATCGACCGCGACGATGATGGCATCAACCGCCGAAGACACCAGCAACCGCACCGGCGAAGTCGCCACCTCGATCGAGGATGCCAATATCGGCGCAACCGCCGCCGCCGCCGCGAGCGATGAATTCGCCATGTCGATCGGTGAAATCAGCCGTCAGGCCGCCTCCTCGGCCGAACTCGCGCGGGCAGCCTGCGTTTCGGCGCTTCAGGCCGACAGCACCATCGGAGCGCTTTCAGCCTCAGCCCTGCAAGTCGGCCAGATTGTCGAATTGATCCAGTCGATTGCCCAGCGCACCAATCTGCTCGCGCTCAACGCCTCGATCGAGGCCGCGCGCGGGGGCGAAGCGGGTCGCGGCTTTGCGGTGGTCGCCAGCGAGGTCAAAGAGCTCGCCAACCAGACCAGCCGCGCGACCGACAAGGTTGCCGAACAGATCCGCGCGATGCAATCGACCACCGGCGCCAGCGTCAGCGCGCTGCGCGATATCGCCCGCCAAATCCAGCAATTGGAAACCACCTCGGTTTCGATCGCCAGCGCGGTCGATCAGCAATCGGTCGCCGGGCACGATCTTGCCCGCAGTATCGACCTCGCCGCGCGCGGAACCGAAAAAGTCGCCGCCCATATCGATGGTGTGCGCGACATGGCGTTTTCGACCGGATCGGCGGCGCAGCAGGTGCTTTCCAGTGCCACCAGCCTTGATGCGCAGGCGGCAACCCTGCGCCAGCAGGTGCAGGAATTCCTTAACGCATTGTCCGACCATTCGGTTCTTGGCGGCGAAGCGCACCCCAGCGCGGCGATAGTTGCGCCAGAGGCAGCGGGCGTTGCCTAAATCAAGCATTTGGAAAGGATTTTCCTTCACAAATGCTTGATCTGAAGCCCCGGGGAATTGCGCAATGAACATGATGAGCCTGCAGGAGCGCAGCGAGGAACAGGCCGTTCCCGATTTTGTGCGCGAACTCAGAGCCGACTTCGGACGCGAAGATGCGGATAACCCGGAGGTAAACGGCGCGCCAAACGGCAGCAATACCTTGCTCGAACGCTTCTCCTGGTTCCGCAATTTGTCGCTGGCAGGCAAGATCAACGCGATCTTCGGAAGCTTCCTTGCGGTCGGCGTGATCATGTCGCTCGTCATCGGCATCGGCCTTGGCGGAATGTGGAACCGCTATCAAAGCGCAGGCCAGATGCAGGACGCGGTGATCGCAGCGGGCGAATTGCAATCAGCTGCGCAGGACATGCGCTATCACTCGCTGCGCGCGCTCTACGAGAGCAGCGCCCCGCTGGTCGAACAGCAGCGCGGCAGCGAAATCGCGGTTGCGGCTCAGGCCGCTGCAATGGAAGCAGCGCTTGGGGGCGATGACACCGAATTGCAGCCGCACATCATCGCCCTGCGCGCCGATCTCGACACTTTCCGCGCTGATTTTGCGCGCGCGCTTGATCGGGTGCGCGGCGGCGCGAACGCCAATGCCGTGGCCGCACAGGTCGCCGCACAGGCCAGCGAACTGCTCGAATCCTGCGCCCAGTTAACTGCCGATCTGACCGCGCGTGCTGAGGCGCAGGAAGCCGCCGGCATCGCCCATTTCTTCAACATGGTGATGGTTGCAGGCGTGCTGGCGTTGCTGGGCTGTGCGGTGCTGCTGATGGGTCTGGCCTATCTGTCGCGCGACTTCTCGCGCAAGATCATTGAAATTACCGAGGCGATGACGCGGCTTGCCAATGGCGACCGCGACTTCGCAATCGCGGGCGAGGACCGCAAGGACGAAATCGGCGCGATGATCCGCGCGCTCGATCTGTTCAAGCGGGCGAGCAAGCGGCTCGAAACCTGGGCACGCGAACGGTCCGAAAAGGCCGAGCAGGAACTGCAGTTGCAACAGGAACGCGAACGCGAAAGGGTCGAGGCCGAAGCGCGCAAAGCCGCGTTGCTGGATGATGTCGCACGCCAGTTTGAACGCACCGTGGGTGATGTCGTCAATGGCGTGGCCGCGGCCTCCAGCCAGCTCCACACCACCGCCACCCGCATGGCCAGCAGCGCCGAAGAAGCCAGCCGCCGCACCAACGACGTTGCCGTCGCGATGGACGAAGCCAATGCCGGCGCGACCGCAGCGGCAGCGGCAAGCGATGAGTTTGCGCTCTCGATCAGCGAAATCAGCCGCCAGGCCGCCTCATCAAGCGAGCTTGCCCGGCTGGCTAACGAAGCGACAGGGGAGGCCGATGAAACCATCTCGGCACTCGCCGCTTCGGCAGAGGAGGTCGGCCAGATCGTCGAACTGATCCAGACCATCGCGCAGCGCACCAACCTGCTCGCGCTCAACGCATCGATCGAAGCCGCGCGCGGGGGCGAGGCGGGCCGCGGTTTTGCGGTGGTCGCCAGCGAGGTCAAGGAGCTGGCGATGCAGACCAGCCGCGCGACCGACAAGGTTGCCGAACAGATCCGTGCGATGCAATCGACCACCGGAGCCAGCGTCAAGGCGCTGCGATCAATCGCCGGGCAGGTCAAGGAGCTGGAATCCACCGCCGTATCAATCGCCAGCGCGGTCGATCAGCAATCGGTCGCGGGCCGCGATCTTGCGCAAAGCATTGATCTGGCCGCACGCGGCACCGAACAGGTCGCAGGCCATATCGAAGACGTGCGGCAATTGTCGCTTTCCACCGGCGCAGCGGCAAGCCAGGTGTTGCTGAGCGCCAACGAGCTGGAAGCCCAGGCGGTGCATCTCAGCGATCAGGTGCGCGGCTTCCTTGGCCGGGTGCGCGCGGGCTGAGGCAGGTAGCGGGCGCGTTCTTCACACCCAATCGGCGCAGCGGCCTTTGAACCGTGCGGCGGGATGGCTAGGGCAGGCACCATGCCCTCACCCTTCATCCTGCTCCAGCACGCCCTCCCGCAACATGCGCTGTCACGAATGGCAGGCGCGATAGCGTCGAGCGAGCGGGCGTGGATCAGGGATAGGCTGATCCGCCGCTTTGTCAGCGCCTATGATGTCGACATGGCCGAGGCCGGCCGCGCGGTGGACGAATTCGCCAGCTTCAACGATTTTTTCACCCGCGAACTGAAACCCGGCGCGCGCGCGCTGGCCGATGCCGGGGCCTTCATCCTCAGCCCCGCCGACGGCGCGGTAAGCCAGCTGGGCACGATCACCGATGGACGGATATTTCAGGCCAAGGGGCGCGATTTTACCGCTGCCGAAATCCTCGGCCACGGCGCAGAGGCGGCGGCCCGGTTCGATGGCGGGCAGTTCATCACCATCTACCTTTCCCCGCGCGATTACCACCGCGTCCACATGCCCGCAGCAGGCGTGCTGCAATCGAGCGCCTACATTCCCGGCGACCTGTTTTCGGTGAACCAGCAGACCGCCGAGGGCGTTGACCGCTTGTTCGCCCGCAACGAACGGCTGGCCTGCCTGTTCGACGGGCCGGACGGCAGGTTTGCGAGCATCATGGTTGGCGCGATGATCGTCGCCGGGATCGATACCGTCTGGCCGCACCGCTTCGCGGGACATGGGCGCGACGTGGTGGTCGAGGATTTCAGTTCGGACGCGCGCCATCTGGCGGCGGGCGACGAGATGGGGCGGTTCCATCTTGGATCAACCGTCGTGCTGCTGCTTGAACCCGGACGGGCGGCGTGGCTCGACGCCCTGAAGCCGGGCGATCCGGTACGGATGGGGCAAGCGATCGGGCGGCGGGTGGTCAATCGCGCTTGAGCGTCAAGAAGTTCGTGATGGACGTGACGCTCGAAGTTGATCGGTTGGCTTCGCCTCTGATCGTCCTGACCCTAATTCACCACGCCTCCATCTCCTGATCGTCGGACACCCGACCTCGCCCTCTTGCCATCGGATGACGAGGATTGCCGTGCCCGGTCTTTCCAAGCGTCACCAGTTCGACCGTCTTGGACCGTTCCTTTACCTGTCTGATGAACTGGTCGGCTTTACCTTCCCATGCTCCATCGTTGCCCCATGCGATGAGCAGCTTGTTGCCATTATTTTCCGCAATGACGATGATGGTATCGAGCCACTGGTGATTGTCATCGTGCGACCGTTCCTTGCTTGCCCACATTTCGCTCGGTTTGGGCGAGCGCAACGGGTAGAGATTGACGATGGCCAGTCCCCCATAACCCCAGCGTTTCGCGAAGTTGATCAGGCGTCGGATCGTTTGGTCGTCTTTTTCCGCATCGCCCGTGCTCGGGTTGAGCATGCAGATGGGCAGCTTTGGCAGGTCATTGTCCCACGACCTTTCAAGGAAGAAGCGGTAGCTCCCGCAATCACTCAGCACCGCGTCGGTTTTCGTCGGCATAGCGTTCACTCTTTCTGCTCACTTGTTGCTGGACGCTATAACGATCCGCCATCAAGGGGCCCTCGGCTAGATGAGCGTATCACTCATCGTAGATTACCCAAATTTCAGCGCGTTTGATGGGGCCGCGAAGCTGCCGAGGAACACGCTGTTGATTTCCACTGAGAGCTGACCCGGGAGGCGCATAATTTCCACTGAGAAGTGACCCATGTTCTGACCTTCCCCTTGGCTGTTTAGTCGGGGGACATTGGAGTGATCGACATGGCTTTATTGAGCGTTATCCGGCGCT
>JBGSKN010000099.1:0-5413 GCA_041741215.1 Erythrobacter sp.
GTCGCGCACGTCGAGCCGCCCGGCCCATTTCGCCTCACCCGCGATTGCCGACAGGGTTTCGGCCATCCCGGCTTCGTTGATGTCGGCCACCCCGACAAACCAGCCCTTGGCGGCGAAATGCAGCGCAGTCGCCCGGCCAATGCCCGACGCCCCGCCGGTGATGAAGATGCTGCGCAGGCCCGAAGTTTCAAGCGTCATGACGTTCCCTCTCGATTGCGTTTTGCAACTGTGTAGAGCGGGGAGCGGCGCTTGTCAGCAGCGCATCATCACTATCCCCCCGGCCTTGCCGAAAGGCCTTGCACATGCTCTGCGCCTTCGACGATCTGCGCGCTTGACGGGGTCAGCGCATCGCCCAGCGGTTCAGCCCTCCCGCCAAGACATTCGGCGAGGAAATTTTCAGCGATGGCGTAGAAGGCAATGCTGTTTTCGGGCCGGGCAAAGCCGTGGCCTTCATCCGGATACAGCACATAGGTCACTGGTATCCCGGCGGCTGTCATGGCGCTGACGATCTGATCGCTTTCCGCCTGCTTGACGCGCGGATCATTCGCGCCTTGCGCGATCAGCAGCGGCTTGATGATCTTGTCGGCCTTGTAAAGCGGGCTTACTGCCCGCAGCAGGGCGCGGCCTTCCTCGGTGCCCGGATCGCCCATGCGTTCGTGGAAGGTCTTCACCAGCGGCGCCCAGTATGGCGGAATGGTGGAGAGCAGGGTTTCCAGATTTGACGGGCCGACAATATCGACCCCGCAGGCGAAGGTTTCGGGCGTGAAGGCCAACCCGGCCAGCGTGGCATAGCCGCCGTAGGAACCGCCCATGATCGCCACCTTGTCGGCCTGCGCGATGCCTTGATCCACGGCCCAATCGACCGCGTCGATCAGGTCATCGTGCATCTTGAGGCCCCATTGCTTGTTACCGGCGTTGATGAAGTCCTTGCCGAACCCGGTCGATCCGCGAAAATTGACGCTGAGCACGCCGTAGCCGCGATTGGCGAGCAGTTGGTGGGCGGAGTTGAAGCCATAGGTATCGCGCGCCCACGGCCCGCCATGCACCAGCAGCACCATCGGCACCGGGCTATCCGGGCGGCCATCACCGTTGCTATCGCTGCCCGGCGGCAGGGTGAGATAGGATGGCAGGGTCAGATAGGATGGCAGGGTCAGCCCGTCGCGGCTGGTGATTTCCAGCCCGTGCATCGGCTGGAGCGGCATTCCTTCAAGCGCCGGGCGCGAGGTGTAAAACGGGGTTAGCGTCTTTGCGGTGCGATCATAGATGTAGGTCGCCACCGGCCGGATCAGCGGATCGTTCCAGACGATCCAGGTCTGGTCGTCATCGGTGCGGCTGGAGACGCCGAAATCGCCATCGAGCCTCTCGTCCAGCCATGCCAGCGCAGCGCCGATATCGGGATCAATCGCAGTCCATCGGGTTGTGAGGTAATCGACCGCATAGGCCTCCACCTCGCCGGTCAGCGGATCACGCAGCGTGCTGCCGATATCGGCCTTGGCGTCCTCGGCAATTTTGCGCTTTTCGCCCGTGGCGGTGTCTTGCGCAAACAACGCGGCGGTGTTGCGCCCGCGGCTGTCGATCCAGTACAGCGTGCCGCCATCGGTGGTATATCCGGCGGGCGTGGTGGTCAGCGCGTCCTCCATCGCGGTGGTTTCAAACGGCTCAGCCGCGACAACATTATCATCAATGACGAAATAGTCAGTCCCGCCCGCCGCGTTCTGGCGCATCGCCATGCGCAAGGTCAGGCTGTCATCGGCCATGAACCGGGCGTAGGAATTATTCTCAAGCACCAGCGTGAGTTCACCCGTGGTCAGATCCAGCAGGTGGACATCGTGCCAGCGCGGATCGCGGTTGTTGAGGCCAAGCAGCACCTTGTCCTTCGTGGTGGTCGATGCACCGACGATCTGCACCCGGGTCTTTTCAAACGGGGTCAGCGTGGTTTCTGCGCCGCTTGCAACATCGACGCGGTAGAGCAGGAAGTTCTCGTCCCCGCCCTTGTCCTGAATATACATCACGTTGCGCGAATCCGGTGACCAGAAATGCTGGCGGATCGGGCGGTCAGCCGCGCTTGTCATGAGGCGGGCGGCATCGGGGTTTTGGGCAGGCGCGATCCAGATATTGAGCACCCCGTCCTTCGGCGCGAGCCAGCTGAGCCATTGGCCGTCAGGGCTGATCTGCCCGGCCGCGCGGGTCGGGTTGCCGAACAGCGCGCTGCGCGGGATCAGAGGGGCGGTTTGGGCTTGGGCGGTCATCTCTGTTCCATCTGCGGCGGCGGGGTTACTGGCAAGAACTGCAGCAGGCAGCGCCGCAATGCTCACCGCTACGCTGGTCAGGAATCGGGCCCGAATGCGTGTGAATGGTGTCATGACTGCTTTCTTCCAGAACAATGCCGGGCAAGCTAAGTGTATTGCATGACTAATACACAATCGCGGCACGCGCAAGCGCCTCCGTCGTCATCCCGGCAAAGGCCGGGACCCAGAGCGGCACGCGCAAGCGCCGCCTTCGCCGGGGTGACGGTGATGTCAGCTCCGGGGCCGATGAACGAACGGCAGCTTTTTCGCAGCAAATGTGATTACCGGACATAACCCTCAATCGGGCTTACAATGCCGGGTTGGCGTAGAAATGCCAGGTGAAGATCGCCATGCTGCCGCGCTGCGGTGCCCAGGGTTCGGCCAGTGCGCGGGTGGCTTTTTCCGCCGGGCGTTCGGGCAGGTCGAGCAGGCGCTTGACCCCCTCTTGCACCGCGAGGTCTCCGGCGGGCCAGATATCGCGGCGGCCCTCGGCAAACAGCAGGTAAATCTCCGCCGACCAGCGCCCGATGCCCTTGATCCGGGTGAGATGTGCGATGGCGTCTTCGTCATCGGCTGGCAGAGTATCGAAATCGAGCTCGCCCGCCGCGACCAACTCGCACAATGACCGGACATAGCCCTGTTTCTGACGCGACAGTCCGCAGGCGCGCAGGGCATCGAAATCGCGTGCCAGCAGGATGGCGGGGGTGAAATCCGCGCCCAGTTCCGCCTCCAGCTTGCGCCACATCGATGCCGCCGCCGCGACCGAAACCTGCTGGCCGACGATGGTGCGCAGCAAGGTCATATAGCCGCGCTCTCTCAGGCGCGGTTCAGGATAGCCGATGCGTTCGATCTGCACCGCCAGCCGCGGCTCACGCAGCGCCACGGCGTCAAGGTCTTCGCGCAATTGTTCCGCCGTCAGTCCCACTGGCACTTTCCTTAACTTGCCTTGCGGCTGAGAGTATCATAGCAGCCCGCCAGGACCCTCACAGAGCAGGTTCTTGCGCGCAATAACCCAAAAGGAAGCGATATCCATGCCCAGACTGGTCGTCACCAACCGCGAAGGCGAAACCAGCGAGATTGCCGTCAAGGATGGACTCACCGTGATGGAAGCGATCCGCGACAACGGGTTTGACGAACTGCTGGCGCTGTGCGGCGGGTGCTGTTCGTGCGCGACGTGCCATGTCCATGTCGACCCGGCCTTCGCGCAACTGCTCCCGAAAATGAGCGAGGACGAGGACGACCTGCTCGAATCATCCGATCACCGCGCCGCGACCAGCCGGTTGTCGTGCCAGATTGCCTTCACTGCCGATCTTGATGGCCTGCACGTCACGATTGCGCCCGAAGATTGATAGCGGCGCGCGCTGGAAGCAGGCCGGTGCGCGATGATCTGGCCCGCTTTCTGCGTGACGAACTGGGCCACGTGCCCGATGGCCCGGCCGGGCCGTGGCGGGTGCAGGGGACGGTGTGGTTATGGCAGGGCAGCGATGGCGCTCCGGCCAAGGGAAGCTGGTTCTTCCTGACCATCGATGGCGAAGCCGCGCTGGCAATCCGCGCCCACGCCAGCAATGCCGCCGCATGGGGATCGGTCTATGTCGAAGCCACCATCGGCGCGACCACATGGCGCACATCACTGTTCCCATCGAAAGCGGCGGGTGGATGGCTTCTCCCGCTCAAGGCCGCGGTGCGCAAGGCCGAGAAAATCATCGAAGGCAGCGCGGTCGAGGTGCTGCTTGCGCTGGCGCGTTGATCGCCCGACTTGGGCGTTGCCCCGCGCGGCCAGAACGCCTAATTCGTAGCCCATGAACATCACCCGTCCCTTTGGCGATACGCTCGCCCTGATCGGTAATACCCCGGTGGTGCGGCTTGCCGGCCCCAGCGAAGCGGCGGGCTGCGACATCTGGGGCAAGTGCGAATTTGCCAATCCCGGATCATCGGTAAAAGACCGCGCGGCCCTTTGGATCATCCGCGATGCGGAAAGCCGCGGGGAATTGCTGCCCGGCGGCACCGTGGTCGAAGGCACGGCGGGCAACACCGGCATCGGCATCGCGCTGGTCGCCAATGCGCGGGGTTACAAGACGATCATCGTCATGCCCGACAACCAGTCGCAGGAAAAGATGGACACGTTGCGGGCGCTGGGCGCGCAGCTGGTGCTGGTTCCGCCGACCAAATTCGCCAATCCCGGCCATTTCGTCCACACCTCGCGCCGCCTTGCAGAAGAAACGCCCGGCGCGGTGTGGGCCAACCAGTTCGACAATCTCGCCAACCGCCGCGCCCATATCGAAGGCACCGCGCCCGAAATCTGGGAACAGCTCGGCGGGCGGGTCGATGGCTTTACCTGCGCGGCGGGCACCGGGGGGACGATTGCGGGGGTGGGCCTCGGCCTCAAGGCGCAGGATGAAAACATCCGCATCGCGCTGACCGATCCGCACGGCGCGGCGCTGTATAATTATTATTCCTGCGGCGAATTGCAGGCCGAAGGCAGCTCGGTCGCCGAAGGAATCGGGCAGGGGCGGATCACCGCCAATCTGGAAGGCGCGCCGATCGACACGCAATATCGCATCAGCGACGAAGAAGGCCTTTATTGGGTCGGCCGGCTGCTGCGCGAAGAAGGCCTGTGTCTGGGCCTGTCATCGGGGATCAATGCTGCAGGCGCGGTGATGCTGGGCAGGGAACTGGTGGCCGAAGGGCGCGCCAATCCGCAGGTGGTGACGATTTTGTGTGACACAGGATTTCGTTACCTTTCAACGCTTTACAATCCAGAATGGCTGGCGGCCAAGGGGCTGCCGGTGTTCGATTGGCTCGCTGCCCCGCAGGAGAACGGCGCATGACCCGGCCTTCTTTGCGTGGCCGGTTGCGGGGCATGAACCAGCGTAGCCTGTTCGGGCCGGTAAGCGGTCGCCGCGGTCTGTTTTCCGATGAGCCGGGTGAGGGCGAAGACCCCGCCCCGGCAGGTGCAGCGCGTGCCGAGGCGATTCAGCGGCTTCAGGTCGGGCTGTTCGGGATCGGCGCAATGGTGCTGCTGGTGGGGCTGGCGAGCATCATCGGCAGCCAGGCCGATCAGGCTGACGAGGCCGCTGTGCCCGATGCTGCGCCCACCACCGAGCCGACCGCCGCGCCGACCCGCG
>JBGSKN010000100.1:0-7224 GCA_041741215.1 Erythrobacter sp.
CAAGATGATCCGGATGATCATCCTCGAAATGGAGGAAACCCTGGTTGAAGTCCGCGCCAGCGCGGCGCGCACGATTGCCGATCAGAAGGAAATGCACCGCCATACCGTCAAGCTTGACCGGTTGCAGGCCGATTGGGGCGAAAAGGCGCAACTGGCGCTGAGCAAGGATCGCGAAGACCTCGCCCGCGCCGCATTGGTCGAAAAGAAGAAGGCCGGCGACATGGCCGATCAGCTCAAGTCCGAAATCGCGGTGCTCGACGATGCGCTGCGCGCTTACGAGGCCGACATCGCCAAGCTGCAGCATCGCCTGCGCGAAGCCCGCAGCCGCCAGACCGCGATCGCCGCACGGCTCGAAAGCGCGGAAAACCGCGTCAAGCTGCGCACGCTGATGAGCACCGAACGCACCGAGGAAGCGCTCGCCCGGTTCGACCAGCTCGAACGCCGGGTCGATTACGCCGAAGGCCGCGCCGACGCCTTGCAGATTGCCGAAGGCAAGCCCCCGACGCTCGCCGATGAAATCGCGGCGCTCGCCGGATCGGACGCGATTGATGATGAACTTGAAGCCATGAAGAAAGCGCTCGGCAAGGCCGGCGACAGCAAGGGGGAATAGACCATGGAAGACGGACTTATCGCGGTAATGATCGTTGCCACACTTTTCATCGGCCTGCCCTGGGTCATCCTCCACTACATGACCAAGTGGAAGACTGCCGCCACCATCACCACCGATGACGAAGTGCTGCTGGAGGAACTCTACAACCTCGCCAAGCGGCTTGATGAGCGGATGGACACGGTTGAACGGCTGGTCGCCAGCGACGACCCCGGCTTCACCCCTGCCCGCCGCCTGATCGCCGATCAGGAAAAGGACAACCAGCAGCTGCGCGAACTCGAACAGCTGATCGCCGAGAAGAAAGGAACCCGCGCATGAACAGTCCCCGCACCACGCTTTACCGCGACAAGCACAATGGCAAGATCATGGGCGTATGCGCCGGGATTGCCGATTACACCGGGGTCAATGTGTTCTGGATCCGGTTTGCGGCAGTCGCTTCGATCGTCATCACTGGCGGCCCATCAATCATTGCCTATCTGATCGCCGGCTTCCTGCTCAACAAGAAACCGCCCTACCTCTATCGCGACGAAAGCGAGCAGAAGTACTGGCAGGGCGTGCGCCAGAATCCCAAGCGCACCGCGCGCGAAATCCGCGCCAACTTCCGCGATATCGACCGGCGGCTGGCGGCGGTGGAAACCCACTACGTCAGCAGCAACCCGCGCCTGACCGCCGAAATCGAGCGGCTGCGCTGAACCACACGCAATAGGGGACTTGAATTATGGAAGGCATCCTTGCCCTTTTGATCCCGATCATCGCGCTGTCGATCCCGATCGTGGCGATCTGGACCAAGCACCAGCAGAAGATCGCCGAAATGCAGGTCGGCGCCACCGCCCAGCACACCGCTGAAAAGGCCGCGCAATACGCCAGCCATATCCAGCGGCTGGAAGACCGGGTGCAGGTGCTCGAACGCATCGTGACCGACGGCGGCTATGACATCGCCACCCAGATCGAAGCGCTGCGCGATACGCGCCGCGTTGATGCCGAAACGCTTGGGGGCGCGGGCGTGCCGCTCGGCCTCGCAAACAAGGAGCGTGCGTGATGGAAGCGGTCGATTTTCTCCCCTATCTCGGCTGGATCATCGGCGGGGCGTTTGTGCTGGGTGCGGCGGGCATTGTGACCTCGTTCCAGACCACCCGGATGAAGATCAAGAACGGCTACCCGCTCGAAGGCATGTGGGGCCAGTCATTGAAACCCGGATCGGACGCCCAGAACGCCCAGCGCGTCACCCTGCTGACCCAGGAAAACGCCGAACTGCGCGCCGAACTCGGCAGCCTCAAGGATCGCATGGCCAATGTCGAACGGATCGTGACTGACGGCGGCTATCACCTCGGCGCGGAAATCGACGCGCTGAGAGATTCGGTGCGCGACCGGGCCTTGTCGAACCTCAAGGACAAGGGTGAAGCATTATGAGCAGTTGGGCCATCGTTGCCGTCATCGCGGTGATTGTCTGGGGCGCGGTGCAATATGCCAAGGCGCGCGCCGGGATCATCTCGGATGAATATGGCAAGGAAACCCTCGCCCCGCGCGATGATGGCCGCAGTGCTGCCGAGCTGGAACAGGCGCGCCGCGAGCTCGAAGAACTGCGCGAACGGGTGAAGGTGCTCGAACGGATCGCCACTGACAGCAACACCGGCGACGCGCGCGAACGCGACCGCATCGCTGCCGAAATCGAAGCGCTGCGGGCGCTGCCCGCGGCCCCGAACGCCCAAAAGGAGGACAAGAGCGAATGATCATTCCCCTTCTCGATCCGACAGTGATCACCGCCACATCCGGCCTGATCGCGATTGTCGTCATCGCCGCCGCTCTGCTGCGCGCATGGAACGGCTGGCTCGAATTGAAGCGCCAGGAACTTGAACGCGCCGGTCATCGTCCGGCGACCGACGAAGGCTCCACCATCGGCACCGCCCGGATTGAACTGGCTGACCTCAAGGAACGCATCCGCAAGCTGGAAGCCATCGCCAGCGGGGTCGAATTGTGAGCGGCGCGCGCGACACCGCGGCGCAGGCGGGCATCGGGCTGGGCAGCGCGATTGCGGTGGCGATCAGCTGGAGCCTTAACAAGTCGATCATCTGGGCGATCGTCCACGGGTTTTTCGGCTGGTTCTACGTGATCTACTACGCCTTCACCCGGCCCGGCGGGTTGAGCGGGTGAGGCTGATTGCGTCATTGCGAGCGTAGCGAAGCAATCCAGCGCGGCGCGCGATACGCTCTGGATTGCCGCGTCGCCTTCGGCTCCTCGCAATGACAAAGGGGGGGGGGCGACGGGGGTTGGGTTTTCGCAAAAGACAAACTACCTGCCCCCTATGCGCACCCTTTCCGATATTCTTGAGGAATATGACTTCCTCGAAGGCGATGATCGTTACGGCCTGCTGATCGAGCTGGGCCGTGAGCTGGAACCCATGCCCGATGCGCTCAAAACCGATGCGACGCTGGTGCGCGGGTGTTCGGCGGCGGTGTGGGTCTATCCGACCGGGTCGGACGGCGAGGTGCTGCACTTCCTTGCCGACAGCAACGCCGCGATTACCAAGGGCATTGTCGCGCTGGTGATCGCCGCCGTGCAAGACAGGCCCGCCGCCGAAGTCGCGCAGATGGACGTGATGGCCGCGCTCGCCCCGTTCGACCTGAAAAACCAGCTATCAAGCAACCGCACCCAGGGCGTGCCGAACATGATCGCGCTGGTGAAGGAGCACGCGGCAAGGCTGGCTTTCTGAGTTGCGCATCGCATCCGCGATGCGAAATCCTCGCTCATCCGACCTGAAGGTCGGGTCGCTGCGGGCGCCCGGTCAGGCTTGCGGCGGCTGCGCCGCCGATGCTTCCAATTGCCACCAATGTTTCACGTGAAACATTTGGTGAACATTAGGCGCATAGGGGGCGAATGCGGGCCTAGAGGGGGTCTAGGAGGGGTCTAGAGGGGGTCTAGCGGCCACCAAAACCGCCCCGAAAACGGTCAGATCCCCGCGTCGCGCACCACCGCAATCCCGGCTTCCTTCTGCGCCTTCAATTCCGCTTTCAGCTTCGCCGGATCGCGTGCGAAAACGAAGCCGAAGCTGACCCCGCCTCCCTTGCCGATGGTCGCATGGTGCAGCTTGTGCGCCTGCACCAGCCGCTTGGCATAGCCCTTGCGCGGCACCCAGCGGAAATAGCGTTGATGCACCAGCCCATCATGCACCAGCGTATAGATCACCCCGTACAGCGTGATCCCGACCGCAAACCACCACAGCCAGTCCCAATAGAGCGAGCCGGCAATATACATCCCCGCGTTGATCGCACCGAACACCACCGCGAACAGATCGTTCTTTTCCAGAGCGTTTTCATGCGGTTCGTGATGATCGCGGTGCCAGCCCCAGCCCCAGCCATGCATGATGTATTTGTGCGCAACCCACGCAAACACCTCCATCCCGATCAGCGAGGACAGGACGGTGAGGATGATTTCGAGCCAGCTCATGCGGGCACCTTTGCAATCGGTTCGGCCTCAATCACTGCCGTATCGCCCACCCCGGCCCGTTTCGCCGCAGGCAGGCCCCACCACGGCACATCGGGCCGATGGTGATGTTCCAGATGATAGCCGAAATGAAAACAGGTGGCGAGACTGGCCAGCGTGCCGAAATCATTGCTGCGGGCATTGTGGCGGTCGGCAAAGGGCTGGCCTTCGCGGTGGCAATGCGGGCGGAAGGTGCCGAAGTAGAACAATTGCAGCGATGAAGCGAGCGCAGGCAGTCCATAGAGCAGCACGATCTGCACCATCGGAATATCCAGCACCAGCCAGTAGATACCTACCACCGTGTGGACGAACAAGATCGATCGCCAGCCGAAATAACGCCGGAAAAACGTGCCATACCAGCGCAGGAAATCATCCGGGTGATGCTCGTCGAAATCAGGATCGCCCGCGCGGCCTGACAGCCTGTGATGGGCGAAATGGGCATCGCGCAATTGCCGCCACGCAAAGCCCGCATAAAGCGCCAGCAGCACCGTCCCGATGGTGCTGTTCATGCGCGGCTTGCCCGGCACCAGACTGCCATGCATCGCATCATGGCAGACGATGAACACCCCCACCGAAAGCCAGCACTGCACCATCGCCAGCATTAGCGCGAACGGCCAGTTGCGTGCGCTGAGTTCAAACACGAACATCGCGTAGGCATGAATCCCCAGCCAGCCCCCCGCAATCGCCGCGCCCAGCGCCAGCCCAACTGCGCTCTGCCGCGCACGCGCGAAAGGGGTGTCATGCAGTTTCATATTAAACAGATACGCCCAAACCCGTCATCCGGCCTCATATAGAAGCCCTGCGCGGCGGCGCAATTGCGTTTCGTGGGGGTGGGATTGCGCCGGTGTCTTCAATCCTCGCCCCGTGCTTAGGGCCAGGGTCCCATATCGCCGCGGGTGACAGGAGAGCACCAACCCGCGTCCATCGTCACCCCAGCGCAAGCTGGGGCCTAGGGCAGCACATGGCAGTGCTCACCGCTTGAGATCCCAGCTTTCACTGGGATGACGGAAACGGCAGAGGTTGGGAGGCGCGCTAAACTTGCGCGCCCCGCCCTCACTCCCCTTGCGGAAAGAAAAACGCGCGCAGGTGTTCGCCAATCCGCGCGGGCCGCAGGGTTTCGGCGTCGATGCAGCACCAGCTTGATTGCACTTCGGCCAGCACGTCCTCGCCGCGCTTGATCAGCGTCGAATAGAACGCGCGCGCGCCGTTGAAGCGTTCGAGCACGGTCTGCGCGATCACGTCGTCCTCCAAAAAGGCGGGCTTGCGATAGGTGATCTCGTGCTTCAGCGCGACCCACGCCTTGCTCGCCACATCTTCTGCCGGGGCCAGATTGTTCCAGTGCGCCAGAACCGCATCCTGCACCCAGTTGAGATAGCGGGCGTTATTAACGTGCCCCATGAAATCTATATCCCCCACCTCAACCTTGATCGGATGGAAAAACGCAGAAGCTGAAGGTAGGATCGTTGACATAGGTGTAAACTAAGGGGTGATTGTTACAATTTCCACCCACGATCGCCGGGAAATCGCCACAATCTTGCCACAGCTCGGCAATCGTGACTATTGGCGTGGCAATTGAGCCTTACCCTTGAGCCTTACCCTGTCCCCAACCGGATGATGCAATCATGGCAAGCCGCCCGCGCACGCTGTACGAAAAGATCTGGGACGCGCATCTGGTGGAAACCCGCGATGATGGCACGGCGCTGATCTATATTGATCGCCATCTGGTGCACGAAGTCACCAGCCCGCAGGCGTTTGAGGCGCTGCGGATCGCAGGGCGGACGGTCCGGCGGCCCGAACTGACGCTGGCGGTGCCCGATCACAACCTTCCCACCACGCCGCGCATAGGCGCGAATGGCGCTGTGCTGCCGATTGCCGACCCCGAAAGCGCAGCGCAGCTGGCCGCGCTTGAACTGAACGCCCCCGCATTCGGCATCCGCTACATCCCGGCGACGGCGAAGGAGCAGGGGATCGTCCATGTGGTCGGCCCCGAACAGGGCTTCTCGCTGCCCGGAACCACCATCGTCTGCGGCGATTCGCACACCGCCTGCCACGGCGGCCTCGGCGCGCTGGCGTTCGGGATCGGGACGAGCGAGGTTGAACACGTGCTGGCAACGCAGACATTGTTGCTGCAACAATCGCGGTCGATGGAAGTGCGGGTCGAGGGCGATCTTGGCCCCGGTGTCACCGCGAAAGACCTGATCATGCACATCATCGGCCAGATTGGTGCTGCGGGCGGCAGCGGCCATGTGATCGAATATCGCGGGGCCGTGTTTGAGGCGATGAGCGTCGAACAGCGCCTGACCGTATGCAACATGAGCATCGAGGCGGGCGCGCGCGCCGGGTTGATCGCACCCGATGACGTGACTTTCGCCTACCTCAAAGGCCGCCCGATGGCACCTGCGGGGGCCGATTGGGATGCCGCCGTCACTTACTGGCGCACGCTCCATAGCGATGACGGCGCCGTATTCGATAAATGCGTGGTGATCGATGCCGCCACCATCGAGCCGAGCGTGACCTGGGGCACCAGCCCCGAAGACGTGGTGGCGATTGGCGGGCGGGTGCCCGATCCGCAGGATTTCTCCGACGAATCCAAACGGGTCGCGGTGCAGAAAAGCCTCGATTACATGGGCCTCACCCCCGGCACTCCGATGACCGATGTGCCCATAGAAAACGTCTTTATCGGTTCATGCACCAACAGCCGCATTGAAGACCTGCGCGCCGCCGCAGCGGTGCTGAAAGGCCGGCGCAAGGCCGACAATGTGCGCTGGGCAATCGTGGTTCCGGGGTCGGGTCTGGTGAAGCAACAGGCCGAGGACGAAGGGCTTGATACGATCTTCACCGCCGCCGGGTTCGAATGGCGCGAACCGGGCTGTTCGGCGTGTCTGGGGATGAACCCCGACAAGGTGCCGCCGGGCGAACGCTGCGCCTCTACCAGCAACCGCAATTTCGTCGGCCGCCAGGGGCCGGGCGCGCGCACGCATCTGGTCTCGCCCGCGATGGCAGCAGCCGCCATTGCGGGCGAGACGAGGTGGGTGCGCGCACCCGGCCCCTGGCGGCCAACGAAATTGCGGTTGCTGGTAGAGGCGCAGCGTTCGCCCGGCGGCACCTTGTCGGGGTTCATCCCCAGACACGCCGAA
>JBGSKN010000101.1:0-15570 GCA_041741215.1 Erythrobacter sp.
GTCGAACGATGCTTCAACAAGCTCAAGAACGCCCGAAGGCTGGCCACCCGATACGACAAAACCGCCGACAGCTATCTCGGTTTCATCCACCTCGTCTCAATCCGCCTGTGGATGCGTGAATTTGTCAACAGGTCCTAGGCTGCCAAGGCCATCCATGTATATGCGATGATCATCGCCAGAGCTGAGGAACACCAAATACTGACCGGATAGAGGCCAAATCTCCCGGCGGAAAACCTCCTCCGCTCTACCCGGATGAATAACTTCAACATCCGAAAGCAGCCTCTTCCTTTTGGGGCAAACCGCCCAGCCGATCACAAGGCCAACTTCAACACCGGACTGATCTATCAATTTTGTTGTCGGCAAGTTATCTGCGACTTCAATACCCCACCCGTTGATCAAAGCATTTACTTGTTTCAATCTAGATATATTATTGGTTAATAAAAATCCGTACATGTGAACAAGCCTTTGATCCGGGTCTCGCCAAATTAGGGATCTTGGTCGAGCAAGTCCATTGCCCTTTGCCGCTCGCGCCCTTAAGTGCGCAGGCGATCATGACCATGAATGGCATCCACGACAATCCTGGGCAGCTGACCTTCGCTGTCCCCAAGGGGCGCATCCTTGACGAGGCGCTGCCGGTAATGGCGCGCGCGGGCGTTGAGCCGGACGCGGAGTTCCACGATCCCAAAAGCCGCGCGCTGACGTTTGCCACCAACCGCGCGGACATGCGCCTGATCCGGGTGCGCGCGTTCGATGTGGCCACCTTTGTCGCCCACGGCGCAGCGCAGGTCGGGATCGTCGGGTCGGACGTAATCGAGGAGTTTGACTACGCCGATCTCTATGCGCCGGTCGATCTCGGCATCGGGCTGTGCCGCCTGTCGGTGGCGCGGATGGCCAGCGACACGGATGAACCGGGCAGCGTCAGCCACCTGCGCGTCGCCACCAAATACCCCAACCTGACCCGTCGTCATTTCGAAGCCGCTGGCGTGCAGGCCGAATGCGTCAAGCTGAACGGCGCGATGGAGTTGGCCCCCTCGCTTGGGCTGGCACGGCAGATCGTTGATCTTGTCTCGACCGGCAAGACGCTGAAAGAAAACGGGTTGCTGGAAACCGACGTGATTATCGATATTTCCGCTCGCCTGATCGTCAACCGCACGGCGTTGAAAACCGATCCGCGGGTCGCCGCGCTGGTTGCTGCCTTCAGGCGCGACGCCGAACAGCGCAGCGCGGTGGCCGCAGCATGATTGCTATCCTTTCCACCCTTCAGCCCGATTTCGCCATGCGGTTCGACCGTATCGTCGATGCCCGGCGCGAAGCCGACAGCGATGTGGCAGGACAGGTCAGCGATATCCTGCACACGGTCAAGCTGCGCGGCGATGCAGCATTGGTCGAGTTTACCCAGCGGTTCGATGGCTATGCGCTGACCGGTGACGCCGATTGGTCGATATCGCGTGAACAATGCGCGCAAGCCTATGATGACCTGGCGCCTGATCTGCGCGATGCGCTCGAATTCGCCGCTGCGCGCATCCGCGCCTATCATCAGGCGCAACTGCCCGAAAACCGCGACTATACCGATGCCGCAGGTGTCCGGCTGGGTGCGATCTGGCGGCCGGTGGATGCCGCCGGACTGTATGTTCCGGGCGGGCGGGCGGCCTATCCTTCATCGTTGCTGATGAATGCCATTCCGGCGCGGGTTGCCGGTGTTGAACGGCTGGTGGTGGTCACACCCACTCCCAATGGCAACGTCAACCCGCTGGTGCTCGCGGCTGCGCATATTGCCGGGGTCGATGAAATCTGGCGCATCGGCGGGGCGCAGGCAGTCGGCGCGCTCGCCTATGGAACCGATCATATCCGCCCGGTCGATGTCATCACCGGCCCCGGCAATGCCTGGGTCGCCGAAGCCAAGCGCCAATTGTTCGGCGTGGTCGGGATCGACATGGTCGCTGGCCCATCGGAAATCCTGGTGATTGCCGATAGCAAGAACGATTCCGACTGGATCGCGGCTGACCTGCTGAGTCAGGCCGAACATGACCCAACCTCGCAATCGATCCTGATCACCGATGATGCCGGATACGCGCGCGAGGTGGTGGATGCCGTGGAAGTGCAAATCAGCATGCTTGCCACCGGCAAGACCGCGCGCGCCAGCTGGGACGCGAACGGCGTTGTCATCGTCGTCAATGATCTCATGGCGGAAGCCCCCGCGCTCGCCAATCGGCTTGCTGCCGAGCATGTCGAACTCGCGATCGATGATCCTGAGGCGATGATGCAGCAGATCCGCCATGCGGGCAGCATCTTCCTTGGCCGCATGACCCCCGAAGCGGTTGGCGATTATGTTGCCGGGCCAAACCACGTTTTGCCAACCGGTCGCCGCGCGCGTTTTTCGAGCGGGCTGTCGGTGCTCGATTTCATGAAGCGCACCAGCTTTCTGGGGCTGGACGATGCCGCGTTTGCCGCGCTCGGCCCTGCCGCCGCCACGCTTGCCCGTGCCGAAGGGCTGCCCGCGCACGCCAAATCGGTGGAATTGAGGATCAAATGAACACGCCCAAGGACTCTGGTGCCCGCTCAAAAGCCCGCTCCGCCGCAAGGCTCGCCGCCGTGCAGGCGCTGTATCAACAGCATATGGAAGGCACCGCGCTCGCCAAGCTGCTCGATGAATTTCACCAGCATCGGCTGGGCCGCACCATCGATGATGACGCATTCGATGATGCCGAATATGCCGATGCCGAGGTGCCGTTCTTCGACGATGTCGTTCGCGGCGTAGATGCGCGGCGTGACGAGATCGACACGATTGTCGCCAGCAAGCTTGCTGCCGGGTGGAGCCTGACGCGGCTCGACAAGGCGATGCTGCAGGTGCTGCGCGCGGGAACCTATGAACTGGTCGCCCGCAAGGATGTGCCGGTGGCCGTCGCGATCAGCGAATATGTCGATGTCGCCAAGGCGTTCTTCGATGATGGGCAGGCGAAATTTGTGAACGGTGTGCTCGATGCTGTGGCCAGGGACGCGCGCGCAGGCTAATTCGCGGTTCATGGCCATGAACGAAACCGCATTCATCGCCGCCTTGCGCAGCCTGCCGCTGCACCCCGGTGCGCGCAATCTGGAGGATGATTGCGCGCTGATTGCCATCGGCGGCGAAACGCTGGTGATCAATCACGAGATGATGGCCGAAGGCACCCATTTCCGGCCCGATGCGGATATGGCCGATGTCGCGTGGAAACTGGTCGCCACCAACCTGTCCGATCTTGCCGCCAAGGGGGCAGAGCCGGTCGGCGTGCTGCTTGGCCATTCATTGGGGCGCGATGACGCGCGGTTTCTTGAAGGCCTCAGGGAAGCATTGCTGGCCTATGACGTGCCGCTGCTGGGCGGGGATACGGTCGCGGCAAAAGGAGCCAGCACTTTTGCCATGACCGCGATTGGCCGCGCGACCCACCATCCCGTGCCCGCGCGCCGGGGCGCGGCCCTGGGTGATGCGATCCATGTCACCGGCACCATCGGGCGCGCGATGATCGGGTTTGAAGGCGCAGCGGACCACCGCGCCGCGTTTGATCGGCCCCAGCCGCGCCTTGCCGAAGGGCTCGTGCTCGCCCCCCATGTCAGCGCGATGATGGATGTATCGGACGGCTTGCTGCTCGATTGCTGGCGAATGGCGAGCATTAGCGGCGTTACCTTTGCGATCAATCCTGACGCGGTGCCGGTGGCAGACCCCGCCCGGCGCGATCAATGCATGCGCTGGGGCGATGATTACGAACTGCTGTTCACCGCAGCGCCGGACGCGGTTTTGCCCGTCGCCGCCAGCCGCATTGGCACGGTGATCGAGCCGAGTGCCAGTCCGCTAATACTGGGCGGCGCGGCGCTCAGCAATCTGGCAGCGCTGGGCTATCAGCACGGATAACACCCCGAGCGGGGTGCAAGATGGCTCCAAAGACGGCCGAAAGCGGCAAAAACATTGTCTGAAGCGGGCTCAAGGCTTGCCAGTTTTTGCCGATTCCCTATGAGAGTGCCACCTTACGCCACAGGGACAGGGACGGCGCATCCTGTCCGGGCGAAAAATCGCAAAACGAGAGGGGATTACTCGTGAATTTATTGCCTATTTCAATCGGGCTGGGACTGCTCGCCATTATCTATGGCTTTGTCACCAGCCGGCAGGTGCTCGGCGCGGATGCCGGCAATGCCAAAATGCAGGAAATTGCCGCCGCCATTCAAGAAGGCGCGCAGGCTTATCTTAAGCGTCAATACACCGCGATTGCGGTGGTCGGCGTGATCGTGGCGATTATCGTCGCTGCCACGCTGGGAACGATCCCGGCGGTCGGCTTTGTCATTGGCGCGGTTTTGTCCGGCGTTGCGGGCTTCATCGGCATGAACGTGTCGGTCCGCTCGAACGTGCGCACGGCCGCCGCCGCGATGACGGGTCTGCAACAAGGGCTGACGCTGGCGTTCCGCGCGGGCGCGATCACCGGGATGCTGGTGGCCGGCCTTGCGCTGCTCGCGATTGCGGTGTTCTTCTGGTATCTTACCGGCCCGGCGGGTCTGGCGGCGGATAGCCGTCCGGTCGTGATCGGCCTGACCGCATTGGCGCTTGGCGCATCGCTGGTATCGATCTTCGCGCGGCTTGGCGGGGGCATCTTCACCAAGGCGGCAGACGTCGGTGCCGATCTGGTCGGCAAGGTCGAAGCGGGCATCCCCGAGGATGACCCACGCAACCCTGCCGTGATCGCCGATAATGTGGGCGATAATGTGGGCGACTGCGCCGGCATGGCCGCTGACTTGTTCGAAACCTATGTTGTCACCGTGGGCGCCACCATGGTGCTGACGGCGCTGCTGATGAGCGGGGCGGAAAACCTCGCCACGCTTATGGCGCTGCCCCTGCTGATTGGCGGCGTATGCATCGTCACCAGCATCATCGGCACCTATTTCGTCCGGCTTGGCGGCGGAAAGAACATCATGGGCGCGATGTACAAGGGTTTCCTTGTCACCGCCGTGTTGTCGGTTCCGGCGATCTGGTGGGCGATCAGCTATGCGCTGGGCGACATGGAAGGCGTGATTGCAGGGCAGGCCTATAATGGCCGGACGCTGTTCTATTGCGGGTTCCTGGGTCTGGTCATCACCGGCCTCATCATCTGGATCACCGAATATTACACCGGCACCAATTACCGTCCGGTCCGCTCGATCGCCAAGGCTTCGGAAACGGGCCACGGCACCAACGTGATCCAGGGTCTTGCGATCAGCATGGAAGCGACCGCGCTGCCCACGCTGGTGATCTGCGCAGGGATCATCATCGCCTACCAACTCGCTGGCCTGATGGGGATTGCCTATGCGGCCACATCGATGCTGGCGCTGGCGGGCATGGTCGTGGCGCTCGATGCTTACGGCCCTGTCACCGACAATGCCGGCGGGATCGCCGAAATGGCGGGGCTGGATGACAGCGTTCGGGAAAAGACCGATGCGCTGGATGCCGTGGGCAACACCACCAAGGCCGTGACCAAGGGCTATGCCATTGGTTCGGCCGGGCTGGCCGCATTGGTATTGTTCGCCACCTACACCGCCGACCTGCGTGAGCTGTTCGAAGGTGTGACGGTCGATTTCAGCCTCGAAAACCCCTATGTCATCGTCGGGCTGCTGCTCGGCGCGTTGCTGCCCTATCTGTTCGGCTCAATGGGCATGACGGCGGTGGGCCGGGCTGCGGGCGAAGTGGTAAAGGACGTGCGCGATCAGTTCGCCAAGAATCCGGGCATCATGACCTACGAGGTCAAGCCCGATTACGCCCGCACCGTCGATCTCGTCACCAAGGCGGCGATCAGGGAGATGATCATCCCCTCGCTGCTGCCGGTGGCAGCACCGATCGTGGTGTACTTCGTGATCACGGCGGTGGCAGGCCAGGCCAACGGCTTTGCCGCGCTGGGCGCATTGCTGCTCGGCGTGATCGTCGGCGGGCTGTTCGTTGCCATCTCGATGACTTCGGGCGGCGGCGCGTGGGACAATGCCAAGAAATACATCGAAGATGGCAACCACGGCGGCAAGGGCTCAGAAGCCCACAAGGCCGCAGTCACGGGCGACACGGTCGGCGATCCTTACAAGGACACCGCTGGCCCTGCCGTCAACCCGATGATCAAGATCACCAATATCGTCGCACTGCTGCTGCTCGCGGCGCTGGCGGCGGGCTGATCATCACGCACTGATCGAAGTTGAACACCAATACCCCGCCGGGAGCAATTCCGGCGGGGTTTATTTTTGCCCCAATGCCTGTCCCCGCATCGAACAGGTGCCAGCAATGCTGAGGCTTTGTTAATCGCCTTGTGTCATGCCCGCTGCCAGACGCGCGGATAAACACGGGGATACGGGGTTAACGGCAATGGACATGGCACGGGCGGCCGATTTTCGCACCAGCGCCCCCGGCGTCTCGTGCCCCCGCGCGCTTGATGGCGAACTGCGCCTGCTGACACTCAACGACGCGGAACAACCCGCCTTCCTGGCTGCGTGGGAGCGCCTGGTCGCGGCGGCGTGCGAACCGAACCCGTTTTTTGAACCGTGGTTCCTGATCCCTTCCTTGCGCCAATGGGATGCGGGCGGCGCGGTGGTGATAAAGGCATGGTATTGCGCCGGAAAACTGCGCGGATTGATGCCGGTTCAGCGCAATGCGTCCTATTACGGCCATCATCTCACCCACGCGGCCGGGTGGCTTCACGCCAATGCCTTTTGCGGCGCGCCGCTGATCGCAGCGGGCCACGAAGACGCGTTCTGGCGCGGATTGCTTGCCCATTTCGATCACGCGCCGCGCCGGGCGCTGTTCCTGCATCTGCCCAAATTGCCCGCCGATGGCCCGGCCCATGCCGCGCTGGAGAGGGTGTTGTCGGCCAGCGGACGCGCGCATTACATCGCCGCTGATGAAAGCCGCGCGCTACTGACCGGCGATGTGACAGCGGCGCGCTATCTCGAAACGGCGATGAGCGCCAAGAAACGCAAGGAATTGCGCCGACAGCATAATCGTCTGGCCGAAGAAGGTGCGCTGACCTTTGAACGGCGCGGTGACAGCGATGATCTGGCTTCGTGGGCCGAGGAATTCCTCGCTCTCGAAGCTGCCGGGTGGAAAGGTCAGGCTGGATCAGCCCTCGCCAGTTCGCCCGAAACCCGCACGTTCTTTATGCAGGCGCTGGCAGGGGCGGCGGCGGCGGGGCGGCTTGAACGGCTTGCCACAAGGCTCGATGGGCGCGCGATTGCAATGCTGGTAAACTGGATCACACCGCCCGGCAGCTATAGCTTCAAGACCGCGTTTGACGAGGATTATGCCCGCTATTCGCCCGGAATGCTGCTGCAACTGGAAAATCTCGCGCTGCTGGAACGCCCCGGCATCCGCTGGGCCGATAGCTGCGCGGTTGAAGGCCACCCGATGATCGAACGCCTGTGGCGCGATAGGCGCCGCATGCTTAGCCGCAACATCGCCATCGGTGGGCCGCTGCGCCGCGCATTGTTCCGCCTGCTGATGGCATATGAAACCCGCCAGAGGAGCACAGAATGAACGCCCCCGCGAAGTTCCCCGATGCCGCGACGACGCAGGTGTTCGGCATGGCCGCCCGCACGCAATTCGCTGCGCATTATCCCGAAACGCCGCATATCCTGCGCCACGCGCTCACCGCCCACCCGCTGCTGGAAATCGAGGCGCTGGCACAGCTGGCCGAACGCCTGCCGATCGCCAGCGTCGAATATAATCGCGGCGATCTGCCGATTGGCGTGGATGGTAAACCGGGTTCCAACGGCCTGACCATCGCCCAGACCATCCGCCGCGTTGCCGAGGCGGAAAGCTGGGCGGTGCTGAAGAACATCGAACAGGTTCCCGCCTACCGCGATCTGCTGCTGGGCCTGCTCGGCGAAATCCGCCCTGAGATCGAGGCGGCGACCGGCGCGATGCTGACCCCGCAGGGGTTCATCTTCGTTTCCAGCCCCAATTCGGTGACCCCCTATCACTTTGATCCCGAACACAATATCCTGCTGCAAATCAGGGGCAGCAAGGTGATGACGCAGTTCCCCGCCGGGGATGCCCGTTTTGTCCCGGACGAAGCGCACGAGACCTATCATGCAGGCGGCCCGCGCGAATTGAAATGGGACGACAGTTTTCTTGATCACGGAAGCGCATTCCCGCTGTCACCCGGAGACGCCCTGTTCGTGCCGGTGATGGCACCGCATTTTGTGAAAAATGGCCCCGCCCCGTCGGTGTCACTGTCGATCACCTGGCGCAGCGAATGGAGTTACCGCGAAAGCGATGCGCGCATCCTCAATGCGTTTCTGCGCAAGCGCGGGATCAGCCCCAGCCCGCCGGGGCGCTGGCCGCATCAGAACTACGCGCGCGCCTATGCCTTTCGGATCATGCGCAAGCTGGGGTTGACCGGATAGTGAGGCCGCAGCATGGCCCCATGCCATGACTGATACGCCAACCAACGCCGAACTTGTCGCGGGCCTGATCCGGCTGCTCACCGTCGAAAAACGCGGCCCCGATATCTACGCCGGGCCGCCGCAGACCGATGGCATTGGCCGGGTGTTCGGCGGGCAGGTTCTGGCGCAGGCATTGCAGGCCGCGCAGGCGAGCGTAACCGATGGCAAGCACGCCCATTCGCTCCACGCCTATTTCCTGCGCGGCGGGCGGGAGGGTTCAGCCATCGAATACCGGATCGAACGCGATTTCGACGGGCGCAGCTTTGCCAATCGCCGGGTGGTGGCATCGCAACACAGCGATGACGGCACATCATCGCCAATCCTCAACCTCACCGCCAGTTTCCAGACCGCCGAGGACGGGTTGGAGCATTGCGATTCCCCGATGCCCGATGTCGCCCGGCCCGATGATTTGCGCCCCGATATCGAAATGCGCCGTGAAATCGCGGAAAGCTGGGGCGACAAGCTGAACGATAACCAGCGCCGGTTGATGCTGCGACCGCGTGCCATCGAAATGCGCACGATTGATCGGCTGCACTGGATGAGCAGCGAACCGTGCGCACCGCGCGCGCATAGCTGGTTCCGGCTCGCCGCGCCGATCAGCGGGGCCGATGACACCCCCGCGCTCCACCGCGCGATCATCACCTACGCCAGCGATTACACCCTGCTCGGCACCAGCGCATTGCCGCATGGGCTAAGCTGGATGCGGGGCGAGCTGGTCGGCGCGAGCCTTGACCATGCGATCTGGTTTCACCGCGATGCGCGCGCGGATGAATGGCTGCTCTACGCCACCGATGCGCCGTGGTCGGGCGGTGGACGGGGGTTCAACCGCGGGCGAATATTCAACCTTGCGGGCGATTTGGTGGCGAGCGTCGCGCAAGAGGGCATGATGCGCAAAAGGGTCGCCCGCTAGCTTGGAAGCATCTCGGCGTGCAGCGCCGCAAGCGCGACCGCGCGCCCGCAGCGGAAGCGAAGCTGAACCGGCGCAGCCGGGACACCCGACCTTCAGGTCGCGTGAGCGAGGATTTCGCCCGCCGGACGGCGGGCGGAAAACATCAATGCGCCAGCAATATCGGCATCTGCGGCGCGGTCAGCATCTGGCGCGTTACCCCGCCCAGCAGCATCTCGGCCAACCTAGAATGGCCATAGGCCCCCATCACCATCAACCCGCATTCGCGCAGTTGCGCGGCGGAAAACAGCGTGTCGGCGATCTTTGCATCACCGCGCGGAATTTCCACGATCTCGCAATCAATACCGTGGCGGCTGAGGTATTTCGCGCCCTCGGTCGAAGGGAAATCAAACCGCGTCTTGCCCGATGGTTCGGCCACGCTGACCAGCGTCACCTTGCGTGAACAGGCCAGCAGCGGCAGCGCAGCGCGCAATGCGACGCAGGCTTCGGATGAGCCGTTCCAGGCCACCATCACCGGCGCGCTGGCATCAAAGCTCTTGGTGTCTTCAGGCACCACCAGCACCGGGACGGGCGCCTTGAGCAAAAGATCGCCCACCAGCGATGACGGGCCGTGGCCGCCTTCTCCCCTATCCGACGGGCCGACGATGATGATATCGGCCAGCGGCGACTGTTCGAGCAAGCGGTGCTGGGCAATTCCGTATAGAAACCGCCAATCCCACTGCACGCCTTCGTTTTGGAGTTCCGCCTCGATCTGCGTTCTCAGCTTTTCGGCGTTTTCCTTGATCACCGGCATCGCCGCCGCGATTGCCGATCCGTAGAAATCGCCGGGCGCGAACACTTCATAACTGACCGCTTGCAGACAGGTCAGATGGCCGTTGGTGGCGCGCGCGATGTCGAGTGCCACCTGCAAGCGCGCCTTCATCGCGCTGTCGTGATCGATGTGCAGCAAAATCGATTTCATGGCGTGTCTCCCGATGATGAGCTTACTATCGCCTCAATGCGCGCGGCTTACATTGATCGGAATCAAATTTGGCGCGGCGCGCAAATGCACCATACCAGCTTGCCAGCGCACCGCCCATCGCTAGTCTGGGATCAGGGAGACTTGCCATGCAGATCACGCGCCACCCCCCGATAAAATCTTCGCTGGAGCCGTCGAACCACCCCTATCTGACCGGGCCGTGGACGCCGCTGCACGAAGAAGTTGACGCGGCGCAACTGCCGGTGATTTCCGGCGCAATCCCGCCCGACATTGACGGGATTTACCTGCGCAACACCGAAAATCAGGTTCACCAACCGCTGGGCCGCCATCACCCGTTCGATGGCGATGCGATGATCCATCAGGTCAATATCTCCGGCGGCAAGGCCAGTTACCGCAACCGCTTTGTGCGCACCCATTGTTTCGAGGCTGAACAGATTGCGGGCCAATCGCTGTGGGGCGGGTTGATGGACCCGGCGGGCACCAGCAAGCGCCCCGGCTTTGGCGCGCATGGCGGGTTGAAGGACACCGGCAGCACCGACATCATCGTCCACGCCGGGATCGCCTACGCCACGCTGTATCAATGCGGCGAGGCATGGATGCTCGACCCGGTCACGCTCGCCAACCGGGGCAAGGCGCCGTGGGTGCCATTGGACGGCATCTCGGCCCACCCCAAGGTCGACGAGGCGACGGGCGAGTTGATGTTCTTCAACTATTCGAAATACGCGCCTTTCATGCATTACGGGGTGGTCGACCGCACCGGGCAACTGGTGCATTATGTGCCGATCCCCCTGCCCGGCCCGCGCCTGCCGCATGACATGGCGATCACCCCCAACTGGTCGATCCTCAACGACATGCCGCTGTTCTGGGATGAGGAACTGCTGCGCCGCGATATCCACGCCGCGCGCATTCACGAAGGCATCCCCACCCGCTTCGCGCTGATCCCGCGTCATGGCCAGCCGGAGGATATCCGCTGGTTCGAAGCCGCGCCGACCTATGTGCTGCACTGGACCAACGCCTATGAGGAAGGCGACGAGGTGATCCTCGAAGGCTATCATCAGGCCAGACCCATGCCCGATCCGCTGGAGGAAATGGGCCGTTACAGCCACATGATGGCCTATGTGGACGAACATTCGTTTCAAAGCCGGTTGCACCGCTGGCGGTTCAACCTGAAAACCGGCGAGACGCGCGAAGAACGTCTGACCGACCGGATTGTCGAATTCGGGATGATCAACCCGCAATATGCCATGCACAAAAGCCGCTATGTCTGGTCCACCACCACCCGGCCGGGCTGGTTCCTGTTCAACGGTTACGTGCGTCACGATACCGAAACCGGCGAGGAACAGGTCTACCGCCTGCCCGACGGGGTCTATGCCAGCGAAAGCCCGATGATCCCCAAGAAACCCTCCGCCTCAAGTAGCGAAGCGGTAGGCCAACAAGGACTCGCCGAACAGGAAGGCTACCTTGTCACCTTCCTGATCGACGAGAATACCGGCACATCCGAATGCGCGATCATGGATGCGCGTGACATCGCCAAAGGCCCGATCTGCCGCCTCGCGCTGCCGCACAAGATCTGTTCGGGGACGCATTCAGTGTGGGTCGAACATGACCAGCTGCGCGCCGACGCGGCGTTTCACAAGGCGGGGTTGGCGCTGGCGTCATGACACCGGTCGACGCGTCTGGGTCGCTGGTCGCCAGCGCGCTTGCCGCGGTTGATCCCGCATCCTAGCGCAGCCCCGACCGAATTTACACCTTTGGGGCCGACACCATGAAATTACGCCTTGTTCTTGCCGCTTCAACAGCTGTGCTGCTGGCTGTCTCCCCCGCACACGCCCAGACCGCAACCGCGCCTGCGATAGCGGCCGCGAACGCGCAGACCGAACATGACAGGCTGTTCGACCTGTTTGACGATGCCGACGAGCGTGACCTGGCGCTCGATCCGCTCAGCCGCCTGTTTCGCGGTGAGGATGAAGGCGTTGACCGGCTCGGCGATCTGCTGACCGATTCCAGCTTCCTCGCCGCGCGCACCGACATCAAATTGAATCTCGCCCTGCTGGCGCAGATTGACCGGGCGAAACTGTCCGAAACCGATGCTCTTGCCTATGACGTGTTCCAATACACGCAGGAACGCGCGCTGGCGGGCGTGAGTGACGAAATGCGCGCCCTGACCGAGGTGCGTCCGGTCAACCACTTCTTCGGGATGCACACATATTATCCGACGTTCGCCAGCGGAACCGGGGTGGCACCGTTCAAAACGCTTGCGAATTACCAGGACAATCTGGCGCGCCACGATGACTATATCGCCTTCATCGACCGCGCGATCGGCCGGTTCCGCGAAGGGATGGAAAGCGGCGTGCTGGAGACGAAGCTGACCATCGGCATAACCGTCACCCAGCTTGATACGCAGATTGCAACACCGCTGGCGGATTCGCAGTTCATGGCCCCGGTCAAGGCGTTCCCGGAGGATTTCTCAGACGCCGACAAGACCCGCCTCGCCGCCGCATACGCGGCCAAGACCGGCGAAATCTACGCCGCCAACACCCGGCTGCGCGATTTCCTGCGCGATGAATACCTGCCAGCCGCACGCGAAAGCGTGGGCCTGTCGCAGATGAAAGGCGGGGCGCAGCTTTACGCTTTGCTGGTGCAGAATTCGACCACGCTGCCGCTTGATCCCGAAACGATCCACCAGCTTGGCCTGTCAGAAGTCGCGCGGATCAAATCGGGTCTGGAACAGATCAAGGCTGAGGTCGGCTTTGTCGGCACGCTCAACCAGTTTTTCGATGACGTCCGCAATGATGTGCGCTTCCATCCTGAAAGCCGCGAAGCGCTGACGCAAAGCTATTATGACATCGGGCGCGCGGTGGACGGGAAGATCGGCGATTATTTCTCGCTGCTGCCCAAATCGGAACTCAAGATCGAACCCTATGACCCTTCGATCGAGCAGTTTCAGGCAGGTGGTTCGTACCAGTCAGGCTCGCCCGATGGCGTGCGGCCGGGCGTGTTCTATTTCAACGCCTATGACCTGCCCAGCCGACTGACGACCGGCAATGTCACGCTTTATCTGCACGAAGGCGCACCGGGGCACCACTTCCAGATCAGTCTGGCGCAGGAAAATGAAGCCCTGCCCGCCTTCATGCGGTTTGGCGGCACCACCGCCTATGTCGAAGGCTGGGCGCTCTATGCCGAAACGCTCGGCTATGAGATGGGTTTTTACGAAGATCCGTGGAACCGCTACGGCACCTTGCAGGACGAACAGCTGCGCGCAATGCGGCTGGTGGTCGATACCGGCATCCACGCCAAGGGCTGGAGCCGCGAGCAGGCGATCGATTTCATGATGCAAAACTCGGGCATGACCAACACCGAAGTCGTCGCCGAAGTCGAACGCTATATCGCCATCCCCAGCCAGGCGCTGGCCTACAAGATCGGCGCGCTCAAGATCCAGGAATTGCGCAAACGGGCCGAAACCCGGCTTGGCGCGCAGTTCGACATCAAGGCGTTCCACGAACAGATTCTCAGCACCGGCGGGCTGCCTCTGGCTGTGCTGGAAGCCAAGATCGACCGCTGGATTTTAAGCGAAGCGGGCCGGTAATCCGCGCAAGCAGTCGCGCGCCCGCGGCTCAACTCATCGCGTAACTTGCCCCGGCTGCCCGCTCCTGTGGCAGCCGGGGCAAAGCTGTTCATCTGGCAGCAAGGTATTGCTGAACACGGAGCGCGGGCGCATATTCCTATCACAGAGCGAACCCATCAGGATCGCCAACTCGCACCACAGGAGCAACCCCGCCGTGACAACCAGAAACCGCGCCCCGCGCACACTTGCGATCATCGCACTGCTTGGCGCCAGCGCCGCGACCGGCCTTTCCGCCCAATCCACCCGTACGGTTGCTGACGGCGAAGTGCTGACCACGGTTTACGGCAACCTGCCGCCCATGGCCGAAATGAACAACGGCCCCCGGATCACCGGGATCATTTCCGCAAGGCAGGGCCAGCGCCTGCAGATCACCGCCGACGACGGCAGCAACACCGTTGTGACCCTTCATCCTGAAACCGAAATCCGCACACGCGGCGGGTTCCTGGGGATCGGAACCAAGGCGTTTGACCAGAGCGCGCTCATCAACGGGCTGCCCGTGATCGTGAAGACGGTGCAATATGGCGACGGTCTGGTCGCCAGCGAAGTGCGCTTCAACAGCGATGATCGCCAGATTGCCGCGATGATCCGTGGCGGCACATCGCAGCGTTTCGCTGAACATGGCGCCGCGATCGAGCAAAACACCACCGGGATCGAGCAAAACGCCGCCGCGACCGAGGCTCTGCGCGGGCGGCTTGGCGATATCGACAAATACAACCTGAAAAGCACCACCAACGTCTATTTCGACACCGGCAAGGCAGTGCTGTCCCCCGGTGCACGCAACGAGCTTTGCGCGGCAGCACAAGAGGCCAACGCCAACGAAAACTCGCTGATGCTGGTGCTGGGCTACGCCGATTCGACCGGCTCGCAGGAAGTGAACCAGACACTGAGCGAAAAGCGCGCCGCCGCCGTGGTCAATTACCTTCAACAGGTGTGCAAGTGGAAGCCATACCGGATGCTCACACCGACCGGCATGGCAACCGCCGACCCGGCAGCTGACAACGCCACCGCAGCCGGACGCGCGCAGAACCGCCGCGTTTCGGTCAATGTGCTGGTGAGCAAGGCGCTCGACGAGCAGTAGAACGAGGAGGGGCGGGCGGCGACGCTCGCCCTTCTACCCGCCCGCATGGTAGAAATCATAGACCTTGCGCGCCACCGCCGCGCTGACACCGGGGGCGCGTTGCAGGTCTTCCAATGCGGCGGCGCGCACCGGGCCAAGCGGTCAAAGGCGATCACCGCCAGCCCATTGGACGAAATTCCCGGCATCGGCCCGGCGCGAAAGCGCGCGCTGTTGCTGCATTTCGGCACCGCCAGCAAAGTGCGCGCTGCAGCGCTCGAAGACCTGCAACGCGCGCCTGGCGTCAGCGAAACGGTCGCGCGCAAGATCTATGATTTCTACCATGCGGGCGGGTAGGGCGCGCGATTGATCCCGTTAGCCTGCCCGACGATCCGGTGCAGGGACGGCTCACCATCAATATGTTTCTGTTCGAAACCTGAGCAAGGAAAAGGGGGGCAGGCGCGCAGCCTACCCCCCCTTGCGACCCTGAAGGCGCGACCCTTAAGGCGCGACCCTGACGGGCGCGGGCCTTACTGTTCGTCGAGCGCCTTGCTGACCAGCACATTCACCGACACGCGGCGGTTCTG